>NZ_JBHYVE010000032.1:13126-36454 GCF_042750035.1 Streptomyces sp. NPDC059452 | reverse complement strand
CCGCCGCCCCGCCCGGCGCGCGGCCCGCCGGCCCCCCCCCCGGCTCCGGGTCCCGTCCGCCGCCCGGGGGGTGGGGGCGGACGGGGGCTTCAGGGGGCGGAGCTGCCGAGTTCGTTGTCGATGAAGCTCAGCAGCTCGTCGACGGAGGCCGACTCGATGGCGTCGGACGCACCGGGCTCCCCGGTGTCCGGCGCCGGGGCGCCGGGCTCGCTGCCCTCGATACGGGAGAGCAGGGCCCGCAGCCGTACGGAGACGGCGGAGCGGTCCTGGTCGTCGTGGGGGACGGCGGCCAGCTTCCGTTCCATCTGGTCCAGTTCGGCCAGGAGGGCCTGGCGGGCGTCGGGGGCCCGGGGGGCGAGGCGGTCGTGCAGGAGCGTGACGAGGGCCGCCGGGGTGGGGTGGTCGAACACGAGGGTGGCGGGGAGCTTGACTCCGGTGGCGGCGGCGATCCGGTTGCGCAGGTCGACGGCGGTGAGGGAGTCGAAGCCCAGGTCCTGGAAGGCCCGTTCCGGGGCGATGGACGCGGCGTCGGCGCGGCCCAGGACGGCGGCGACGTCGGTGCGTACCAGGGTCAGGAGCACCTGTTCCCGCTCCACCTCGCTCAACTCGGCCAGTTGTGCGGTGAGTTCGGCCGCCGGGTCGGCGGTGCGGGCGGTGGGCCCGGCCTGGGCGACGCGGCGGCCCGGCTGGGCGACGAGCTCGCTCAGGAGGGCGGGGATGTGGGCCTTGGCCCGTACGGCGGACAGGCCCACGGGGGTGGCGACGAGCGCGGCCCGGCCGTCGGCGGTGGCCCGGTCGAACAGGGAGAGGCCCTCGACGCGGGCGATGGGCCGGAAGCCGTCGCGGGCGAAGCGGTTGAGGTCGCTCTCGGAGAGGTGGGCGTTGATCCCGCCGAGCTGCCACAGGCCCCAGGCGATGGAGGTCGCGGGCAGGCCGTGGGCGCGGCGGTGGGCGGCCAGGGCGTCCAGGAAGGCGTTGGCCGCCGCGTAGTTGGCCTGGCCGGGGCCGCCGAGGACGCCCACGGTGGAGGAGAACATCACGAACGCCTCCAGGTGCAGGTGGCGGGTGAGCTCGTGCAGGTGCCAGGCAGCGTCCGCCTTGGGCCGCAGGACCTCGGAGAGCCGGTCGCCGGTGAGTGCGGGCAGGAGCCCGTTGTCGAGTACGCCGGCGGTGTGGACGATCGCGGTCAGCGGGTGCTCCCGGGGGATGCCGTCCAGGACCCGGGCGAGCGCGTCGCGGTCGGCGGCGTCGCAGGCGGTAAGGGTGACATGGGCGCCGGTGCCGCGCAGGTCGTCCAGGAGCTGTGCGGCGCCGTCGGCCTGTTCCCCGGTGCGGGAGAGCAGCAGGAGCCGGGTGGCGCCGTGTTCGGTGGCCAGGCGGCGGGCGAACTCGGCGCCCAGGGTGCCGGTGCCGCCGGTGATCAGGACGGTGCCGTGCTTCCAGGCAGGGGCGGGGGCGGTGGCGGTGGGTTCGTCGGTGGCGGGGACGCGTCGCAGGCGGGGCAGGAGCGTTCTGCCTCCGCGCAGGGCGGCCTGGGGTTCGCCGGTGGCCAGGAGGGCGGAGAGGGTTTCGGGAACGGCCGCACCCGCACCCGTACTCGTACTCGTACTCGTGGTTATGCCGGGGTCGGTGTCGGTGTCGATGAGGACGATGCGGCCGGGGGCCTCGGACTGGGCCGAGCGGAGCAGACCCCAGACCGCCGCACCGGCCAGGTCCGTGACGTCCTCCCCGTACGCGGTGGAGACCGCACCCGAGGTGACCACCACCAGCCGCGTCCCCTCCAGCCGCTCATCGGCCAGCCACTCCCCCACCAGCGCGAGGATCCTGCGGGTGGCCGTGTGGGTGGCGGCGGCCGGGTCGGTGCCGGGGGCCGGGGGGGTCCAGGGCAGCAGGACGGCGTCGGCCGGGGTGCCGGAGGCGAGGGCGTCGGCCACGGCCGCCGGGTGCGGGTAGGCGCCGGGGCCGGGGTGGTGCGGGTCCAGGACGGCCCAGGTGAGGGGTTCGGTGGGCTGGGGCGGGGTGGTGGGGGTCCAGTCGAGGTGGAAGAGGGATTCGCGTCCGGTGCTGTCGCCGCCCACGGCGGCCCTGAACTGTTCGTTGGGTATGTCACGGAAGACGATGGACTCCACCGAGACGACCAGGTCGCCCGCCGCGTCGGCCAGTTGGAGGGAGAAGGAGTCCTCGCCGGTCTCCGTGACCCGGGCCTTGACGGCGGTGGCCCCGGTGGCGTGGAGCCGTACCCCGTACCAGTCGGCGGGGACGGGGACCGTGCCGGCGGCCGGGTCCTCGGGGCGGGTGGGCAGGGCCGCCTGGAGGAGGACCGGGTGCAGTCCGTACCGTCCGGCGTCGGCCCGCAGGCCGTCGGGGAGCTGGATCTCGGTGGTCCGGCCGGTGGCGCTGTCGTCCCAGGCGAGGGAGGCGGCGGCCTCGGGCTCCTCGGTGAGGTACCAGCCTTCGGCGTGCATGGTCCACGGTGCGTGGAAGTCGTCGGGGCGGGAGTACAGGCACAGGCAGTGCCGGCCGGTGTCGTCCGGGGTGCCCGCCCGGACCTGGAGCTGGATGTTGCCCTCCTCCGGGAGCACCAGGGGCACTTGGAGGTTGAGTTCGTCGAGCGCCGGGTGGCCGATCAGGTCGCCCGCGTGGATGGCGAGTTCGACCAGGGCGGATGCCGGGAGGACGGGTGAGCCGAGGACGACGTGGTCGGCGAGCCAGGGGTGGCTTTCCAGGGAGAGGCGGCTGGTGAACAGGATCTGGTTGAAGCCCGCCACGGTGATGGGCGAGCCGAGGACCGGGTGGCCGGTGGTGGGGGCGCCATGCGCTCCGGGGACGGGGCCGGGCCCGGGTTCGAGCCAGTGGCGGGTGCGCTGGAAGGCGTACGTGGGCAGGGGCACCCGGCGCGCTCCCGAACCCTCGTACAGCACCGGCCAGTTCACCGGGACACCCCGGGTGAACAGGGTCCCCACCGCTGTGAGGAGGGTCGCGATCTCGCCCCTGCCCCGGCGCAGGGCCGGGACGGCGCCCGTGGCGAGGGCGGACAGGACACCGTCGGGGCCGACCTCCAGGTACGAGGTCACTCCTTGGGCGGCCATGGTGTCGACGGCGTCGGCGAAGCGGACGGTGCCCCGGACCTGGTCCGCCCAGTACCCGGCGGAGCGGAGGTCGGTGCCGGTGGCGAGGCGGCCGGTGAGGGTGGAGACCACGGCGATACGGGGAGGGGTGTAGGTGATCTGCGACGCGGCCGCCCGGAAGTCGGCCAGCATCGGGTCCATCAGGGGTGAGTGGAAGGCGTGACTGACCGTCAGGCGCTTTGTTCTGCCGCCCTGTTCTGTGATCTTGCGGGCGGTGTCGAGGACGGCTGTCTCCTCGCCGGAGACGACGAGGGAGCGGGGGCCGTTGACCGCGGCGATCGCCGCCCCGTCCGTCAGGAGTCCGGTGACCTCGGCCTCGGTCGCCTCGACGGCGATCATGGCGCCGCCGCGCGGCAGGCCCTGCATCAGAGCCGCGCGGGCCGCCACCAGACGTACCGCGTCCTCCAGTGAGAACACCCCCGCCACATGCGCGGCCGCGATCTCACCGATCGAATGGCCCGCCACGAAGTCCGGGGTCACCCCCCACGACTCCACCAGCCGGAACAACGCCACTTCCACCGCGAACAGGGCCGGTTGTGTCCAGCCCGTCTCGTCCAGCCCCTCCCCCGAGGTGATCACCTCACGCAGCGAACCGCCGCCGCCCGGCCGCTCGTCGAACAGGGCACACACCTCGTCGAAGGCGGCCGCGAAGACGGGGAAGGCGGCGTGCAACTCGGCTGCCATGCCCACCCGTTGTGCACCCTGGCCGGTGAAGAGGAAGCCGGTACGGCCTCCGGTGCGCTCACCGCGTACCAGGCCCGGGGCTGTGCCGCCCTCGGCCAACGCCTTTATTCCGGCGAGCAGTTCGCCTCGGTCGCGGCCGGTGACGACGGCGCGGTGTTCCAGGGCGGCGCGTCCCGTCGCGAGGGAGAAGCCGATGTCCAGGGGGGAGACGGCGAGGTCGGCGGTGAGGCGGGCGTTGAGGCGTCGTGCCTGGTCCTGGAGGGCGTTGGCCGTCTTGCCGGAGATGCTCCAGGGGACGACGGGGAGTGCGGCCGGTTCCTGGGGGTGGTCGGTGGTGTTCTCGGGGGCGGGGGGTTCTTCGAGGATGACGTGGGCGTTGGTGCCGCCGAAGCCGAAGGAGGAGACGGCGGCGCGGCGCGGGGCACCGGTCTCGGGCCAGGGTCTGGCTTCGTCGAGGAGGGCGACGCCGCCGGTGTCCCAGTCGACGTGGGTGGTGGGCCGGTCGCTGTGCAGGGTGCGAGGCATCACGCCGTGCTCCATGGCCTGGATCATTTTGATGACGCCGCCGACACCTGCGGCGGCCTGGGCGTGGGCGATGTTCGATTTGAAGGAGCCGAGGTAGAGGGGGCGGCCGTCCGGGCGGTGCTGTCCGTAGGTGGCGAGGAGGGCCTGGGCCTCGATGGGGTCGCCGAGCCGGGTTCCGGTGCCGTGGGCCTCGACGATGTCGATGTCGGCGGGGGTCAGGTCCGCGGCGGCCAGGGCCTGGCGGATGACGCGTTCCTGGGCGGGCCCGTTGGGGGCGGTCAGCCCGTTGGATGCGCCGTCCTGGTTGACGGCGGAGCCGCGCATGACGGCGAGGATCTGGTGGTTGTTGCGGCGGGCGTCGGAGAGTTTCTCCACCAGGAGGAGGCCGACGCCTTCGGCCCAGCCGGTGCCGTCGGCGTCGGCGGAGAAGGATTTGCTGCGGCCGTCGGCGGCCAGGCCGCGCAGCCGGGAGAACTCGACGAAGGCGACGGGGGTCGACATGACGGTGACGCCGCCGGCGAGGGCGAGGTCGCATTCGCCGGAGCGCAGGGCGCTGGCGGCGAGGTGGAGGGCGACCAGGGAGGAGGAGCAGGCGGTGTCGATGGTGACGGCGGGGCCTTCGAGGCCGTAGGTGTAGGCGACGCGGCCGGAGGCGATGGAGCCGGCGCTGCCGCTGAAGAGGTAGCCCTCGAAGTCCTCCGGGGGGAGGTCGGGGCGTGAGCCGTAGTCGTTGTACATGACGCCGGTGAAGACGCCGGTGCGGGTGCCTTTGAGGGAGACGGGGTCGATGCCGGCGCGTTCGAAGGTTTCCCAGGCGGTTTCCAGCAGGAGGCGCTGTTGGGGGTCGGCGGCCAGGGCCTCGCGGGGGGACATGCCGAAGAGTTCGGGGTCGAAGAGGTCGGCGTCGTAGAGGAATCCGCCTTCGCGGGAGTAGGAGGTGCCGGTCTTCTCCGGGTCGGGGTCGTAGAGGTGTTCCAGGTCCCAGCCCCGGTCGGTGGGGAAGGAGGAGACGGCGTCGACCTCGTCGGTGACCAGTTGCCACAGGTCCTCGGGGGTGGCGACGCCTCCGGGGTAGCGGCAGGCCATGGCGACGATCGCGATGGGTTCCTGTTCCTTGTCCTCGGCCTCGCGCAGGCGCTTGCGTGCGTCCCGGGCATCGGCGATGGCCCTTTTGAGGTATTCGCGGAGTTGTACCTCGTCAGCCACGTGTCTTCAGCTCCCGGTGGTGGTGTGTGCGTGCCGTGCGTGCTGCCGTATGCGCTGTGTGCGCTGTGCGTGCTGCCGTACGTGCCCTGTGTGCGGTGCGTTCTTTGTGCGCGTTGTGGGCGGCGGCGTCTGTCCTGTGGGTCATTCGCGGTTGTCGAGGAGGGCGAAGAGCTCTTCGTCGCTCGCGGTGTCGAGGTCCTGTTCGTCCTCGGTGCCCGCCGGGCCTCCCGGGCTTGCGGGGGTGCCGGCGGCTTCGGCCGCTTTTTCGGCCGCTTTGAGGAGTTCCCTGAGCCGTGCGGTGATCAGGTCGCGGGTCTCCTGGTCGGGGGCGGCGGCGATGGCGTTCTCCAGGCCGGTGAGGGGGGCCAGGACCGGGGTGGCGGGTGAGGGTTCCGCCACGGCCAGTTCGCCCAGGAGGTGGGTGGCCAGGGCCTGTGGGGAGGGGTGGTCGAAGACGAGGGTGGTGGGCAGGCGCAGCCCGGTGGCGCGGCCGAGCTGGTTGCGGAGTTCGACGGCGGTGAGGGAGTCGAAGCCGAGTTCCTGGAAGGCGCGGTCGGCCTCGATGCGGCCGGGGTCGCCGTGTCCCAGGACGTGGGCGACCTGGGCGCGTACGAGGTCGGTGAGGGCGCGTTCGCGTTCGGCGGGGGCGAGGGCGGCGAGGCGCTGGGCGAGGGGGGCTTCCTGGGGGGCTGTGCCGCTCGCGGTGGTGGTGGTGGTGCGGCGTGGGGGTGGTGTGGCGAGGGTGCGCAGGACGGGCGGGAGTTCGGTGGCGGTGCGCAGGGCGGTGGTGTCGAGGCGGGTGACGGCGAGGAGGGCTTCGCCGGTGGCGGGGGCGGCGTCGAAGAGGGCCATCGCCTCCCCCGAGTTCAGGGGTTTGAGGCCGGCGCGGGCCAGGCGGCGCAGGTCGGTGGCGTCCAGGCTGCCGGAGAGGGCGCTGGCCTGGGCCCACAGGCCCCAGGCCAGGGAGAGGGCGGGCAGGCCGTGGGCGCGGCGGTGGGCGGCCAGGGCGTCGAGGAAGGTGTTGCCCGCGGCGTAGTTGGCCTGGCCTGCGGTGCCGATGAGGCCGGCGACGGAGGAGTAGAGGACGAAGGCGGTCAGGTCCAGGTGGCGGGTGAGTTCGTGGAGGTGCCAGGCGGCGTCGATCTTGGGGCGCAGGACGGTGTCGAGCCGGTCGGGGGTGAGCTGGGCGGTGATGCCGTCGTCGAGGACGCCGGCGGTGTGGACGACGGCGGTCAGGGGGTGTTCGGCGGGGATGCCGTCGAGGACGCGGGCGAGGGAGGTGCGGTCGGTCACGTCGCAGGCGACGGTCTCGGCGTGGGCGCCGAGTGCTTCGAGTTCGCTGCGGAGTTCGGTGGCGCCGGGGGCGTGGGGGCCGCGGCGGCTGAGGAGAAGGAGCCTGCGGGCTCCGTGCTGGGTGACGAGGTGGCGGGCGAGGACGGTGCCGAGGGCGCCGGTGGCTCCGGTGACCAGGACGGTGCCCTGGTCCCAGCGGGGGGCGGGGTGGTCGGCGGCCGGGGTGGTGCGGGTCAGGCGGGGGGCGGTGAGGGTGGTGCCGCGGACGGCGATCTGGGGTTCGCCGGTGGCTACGGCGAGGTCGATGAGCCGGTCCTCGGGGGTGGGGGCTTCGGCGGGGGCTCCGGTGGCCGGGGCTTCTGCCGTGGGGCCTGCGGCCGTGAGGGCTCCGGCGGCCGGGCCTTCGGCGGTCGGGCCTTCGGCGGTGGAGGCTTCGGCGGTCGGGGCTTCGGTTTCGGGGGTTTCGGTGGTGGGGTCTTCGGTTGTCGTGGGGTCGAGGTCGATGAGGACGATGCGGCCGGGGTTCTCGGTCTGGGCGGATCTGAGGAGGCCCCAGATACCGGCGTGGGCCAGGTCGGTGACGTCCTGGTGTCCTGGGGCGACGGCGCCCCGGGTGGTGACGACGAGCCGGGTCCCGGCGAGCCGGTCGTCGGCGAGCCAGTCCTGCACGGTCCGGAGGACCTGGCTCAGGGCGGTGCGGGCCCGGCCGGGCAGGGCGGGGTCGTGGCCGCCGGTCCCCTCAGCTGCTGGGCCGGTGGTGGTCTGGAGGAGGAGTACGTCGGGGGGTGCGGCCCCCGCGTCCAGGGCGGCGCCCAGCGCGCTCACGCTGCGGTGGCCCTCGCCGTCGGCGAGCAGCGCCCACCCGGTGCGGGCCGGGGCGGGGCCGGTGGTGGGCAGGGGGGTCCAGGTGAGGCCGAACAGGCCCTCGTGCGCGGTGGTGGCCGCTGTGCGCAGGGCCTGCGGGGAGAGCGGGCGCAGCAGGAGGGAGGCGGAGGCGACGGCGGCGCCCGCTGCGTCGGCGGCGGTGAGCGCGACGTGCAGGGAGTCGTCGGCGGAGCGGTCCAGGGTGAGCCGTACGCGCAGGACGGTCGCCCCGGTGGCGTACAGGTTCGCTCCGGACCAGGAGAACGGCAGCCAGGGGGTGCCTTCGGGTTCGGTGGTGCCGGGGAGCAGGGGGTGCAGGGCGGCGTCGAGGAGGGCGGGGTGGAGGCCGAAGCGGGGGGCGTCGGTGCGGTGTTCCTCGTCCAGGACGATTTCGGCGAAGAGTTCGTCGGGGGTGCCCGGGGTGCTGGGGGTCTTCCAGAGGCGGCTGAGGCCCTGGAAGGCGTCGGTGTAGCCGTATCCGGCGGTGGCGAGGCGGTCGTAGGCGCCGTCGAGGCCGATCTCCGTGGCGTCGGCGGGGGGCCAGGCGAGGAGTTCTTCGGGGGCGGTGGTGGGGGTGGTGGTGAGGCGTCCTTCGGCGTGCAGGGTCCAGGGCTGGTCGGTGGTGTGGTCCTGGTCGGGGCGGGCGTGGACGGTGAGGGTGCGGGTGCCTGCGGGGTCGGGTTCGCCGACGGTGAGCTGGAGCTGGAGGGCTCCGTGTTCGGGCAGGACCAGGGGGGCGGCCAGGGTGAGTTCGTCGACCTGGTCGCAGCCGGTGTGCTCGGCGGCGTGCAGGGCCAGGTCGAGGAGGGCGGTGGCGGGCAGCAGGACGGTTCCGGCGACCGTGTGGCCTGCCAGCCAGGGGTGGGTGCGGCGGGAGAGGCGGCCGGTGAGGAGGTGGGCGTCGCGGTCGGCGAGGCGGACGGCCGCGCTGAGCAGGGGGTGGGTGAGGGGGGTGAGGCCGAAGCCCTCGGCGTCGTGGGGGGTGGTGGGGCCCGCCAGCCAGTAGCGGGCGTGGTCGAAGGAGTAGGTGGGCAGGTCGACCCGGCGGGCGCCGGGGAAGTAGGTCTGCCAGTCGGGGCGGGCGCCGCGCAGGATCGCGCCGGTGAGGGCGGCGGCGACGGTGTCGCTCTCGGGCCTGCCCGAGCGCAGCAGCGGGGCGAGGAGACCGGCTTCGCGGGTGAGGCAGTCCTGGGCCATGGCGGTCAGGACGCCGTCGGGGCCCATCTCCAGGTATTCGGTCACGCCGAGCTCTTCGAGGTGGCGCACCCCGTCGTGGAAGCGGACCGCTTCGCGGATGTGGGCGGCCCAGTAGTCGGGTGAGGTGAGCTGTTCGGTGGTGGCGAGGGTGCCGGTGAGGTTGGAGACGATGGGGATGCGGGGCGGGTGGTAGGTCAGGCACTGGGCGAGGGCGCGGAACTCGTCGAGGACCTCGTCCATGTGCGGGGAGTGGAAGGCGTGGCTGACGGGGAGGCGTTTGGTCTTGCGGCCCCGGGTGCGCCACAGGGCGGTGATCTCCTCGACGAGGTCCTCGTCGCCGGAGATGACGGTGGAGGCGGGGCCGTTGATCCCGGCGATGGCGACCTGCCCGTGACCGTCACCGTGGCCGTGCCTGTAGCGGTGTTCGGTGAGGGTGGTGCGTACTTCTTCCTCGGAGGCCTGGAGTGCGGCCATCGCGCCGCCTTCGCGGGCGGCCTGCATGAGCCGGCCGCGCTCGGCGACCAGGGCGCAGGCGTCGGGGAGGTCCAGGACTCCGGAGAGGTGGGCTGCGGTGACCTCGCCGATGGAGTGGCCCAGGAGGTAGTCGGGGGTGATGCCGTGGTGTTCGGTGAGGCGGAAGAGGGCGACCTCGGTGGCGAAGAGGGCGGCCTGGGTGAAGGCGGTCTGGTCGATCAGGGCCGATTCGGCGGTGCCTTCGGGGGCGAAGAGGACGTCCTTGACGGGCCGGAAGAGTTCGGTGTCCAGGTGCCGGCACACCTCGTCGAGGGCGGCGCGGAAGACGGGGGAGGTTTCGTAGAGTTCGCGGCCCATGCCCAGGCGCTGGCTGCCCTGTCCGGTGAAGAGGAAGGCGGTCTTGCCGCGGCGGCCGGGGGTGGCGCGGACGAGGGCGGGGGTGGGTTCGCCGGTGGCGAGGGCGGCCAGGTGGTGCAGGAGGGTGGTGCGGTCGGTGCCCAGGACGGCGGCGCGGTGTTCGAGGGTGGCGCGGGTGGTGGCCAGGGTGAGGCCGACGTCGTGGGGGGTGAGGTGGGGGTGGCCGGTGAGGTGGTGGTGGAGCCGGCCGGCCTGGCGGCGCAGGGCGTCCTCGTTCTTCGCGGTGAGGATCCAGGGCACGGGGGTGCCGCCTTCACCCGGAGTGCCCCCGGCCGGAGTGCCCCCGGCCGGGGTGTTCTCGCCCGGGGTGTTCTCGCCCGGGGTGTTCTCGCCCGGGGTGCCGTCGGCCGGGGTGGCGTCCGGTGCGGGGGTGGTGGCGGGTGCGGGTGCGTCCTGTGTGGGGGGTGCTTCGAGGATGACGTGGGCGTTGGTGCCGCTGATGCCGAAGGAGGAGACGGCGGCGCGGGCGGGGCGGCCGGTGACGGGCCAGGGTCTGGCTTCGTCGAGGAGCTTGACCGCGCCGGCGTCCCAGTCGATGTGGGGTGAGGGGTTCTCGGCGTGGAGGGTCCTGGGGAGGGTGTGGTGGCGCATGGCCTGGATCATCTTGATGACGCCGCCGACCCCGGCGGCGGCCTGGGCGTGCCCGATGTTCGACTTGAGGGAGCCGAGGTAGAGGGGCCGGTCCTGGGGGCGGTCCTGTCCGTAGGTGGCCAGGAGGGCCTGGGCCTCGATGGGGTCGCCGAGGCTGGTGCCGGTGCCGTGGGCCTCGACGGCGTCGATGTCGGCGGGGGCCAGGCGGGCCGCGGCGAGCGCCTGGCGGATGACGCGTTCCTGGGCGGGCCCGTTGGGGGCGGTCAGCCCGTTGGATGCGCCGTCCTGGTTGACGGCCGAGCCCCGCAGGACGGCCAGGACCCGGTGGTTGTTGCGGCGGGCGTCGGAGAGCTTCTCCACCAGGAGCAGGCCCACGCCTTCGGCCCAGCCGGTGCCGGAGGCGTCGGCGGAGAAGGAGCGGCAGCGGCCGTCGGCGGACAGGCCGCGCTGGCGGGAGAACTCGACGAAGGTGTTGGGGCCGGACATCACGGTGACGCCCCCGGCGAGGGCGAGGTCGCATTCGCCGGAGCGCAGGGCGCTCGCGGCGAGGTGGAGGGCGACCAGGGAGGAGGAGCAGGCGGTGTCGACGGTGACGGCGGGGCCCTCCAGGCCGTAGGTGTAGGCGAGGCGGCCCGAGACGACGCTGGAGAGGTTCCCGGCGAGGAGGAACCCCTCGAACTCCTCGGGGCTCCGGTCGAGCCGGGAGGCGTAGTCGTCGTACATGGCGCCGGTGAAGACGCCGGTGCTGGTGCCGCGCAGGAGGGCGGGGTCGATACCGGCGCTCTCGAAGGTCTCCCAGGCGGTTTCCAGCAGGAGGCGCTGCTGGGGGTCGGTGGCGGTGGCCTCGCGGGGGGACATGCCGAAGAAGGCGGGGTCGAACTGGTCGGCGTCGTGGAGGAATCCGCCGTGCCGGGTGTAGGAGGTGCCGGTCTTGTCCGGGTCGGGGCTGTAGAGGGCTTCCAGGTCCCAGTCCCGGTTGACGGGGAACTCGCTGATGGCGTCGGTGCCCTGGTCGACCAGGTGCCACAGGTCCTGGGGTGAGGAGACGCCTCCGGGGTAGCGGCAGGCCATGCCGACGATCGCGATGGGCTCATCGGTGCCGGTGCCGGTGCCGGTGGCGGTCCGGCGGGCGGGCGCGGTGGCGGGGGCGGGGGTGTGGCCCGCGGTCTGCTGGTGGAGGTGGGCGGCCAGGGCCGCGGGTGAGGGGTGGTCGAAGACGGCGGTGGTGGGGATCCGCAGTCCGGTGGCGGTGTTGAGGCGGTTGCGCAGTTCCACGGCGGCCAGGGAGTCGAACCCGATGTCCTTGAAGGCGCGTTCGGGGTCGATGCCCTCGGGGCTCGTATGGCCCAGGACGGCGGCGACGGTGGAGCGTACGAGGTCGGCGGCGGCGGCCCGGCCGTCCTCCTCGGGGAGTGCGGCGGTGCGGCGGGCCCAGTCGCTGCCGCTGCCGTCGGCTGCTGTGCCGTTGGTGCGGTGGGCGGTGCGGGTGGCGGTGCGGGGGCGGATGAGGCCGCGCAGCAGGGCGGGCGGGTCGCCGGCCGCGGCGGTGCGCAGCCGGGCCAGGTCGAGCAGGGCCGGTACGGCCAGGGCGTCGCCGCCGGCCAGGGCGGTGTCGAAGAGGGCGAGGCCGGTGTCCGGGTCGAGGGGGGTGATGCCGGCCCTGCTCCAGCGGGCCAGGTCGGCTTCGGTGAGGTGGGCGCCCATGCCGTGGCTGGAGTCCCACAGGCCCCAGGCCAGGGAGGTGGCGGCCAGGCCCTGGGCGCGGCGGTGGGCGGCGAGCGCGTCGAGGTAGGTGTTGGCGGCGGCGTAGTTGGCCTGGCCGGCGGTGCCGGTGATGCCGGAGACGGAGGAGAACAGGACGAAGGCGGCCAGGCCGAGGTGGCGGGTCTGGGTGTGCAGGTGCCAGGCGGCGTCGGTCTTGGGCCGCAGGACCTTCTCCAGCTGCTGGGGGGTGAGCGCCTGGACGGTGGCGTCGTCCAGGACTCCGGCGGTGTGGAGGATCGCGGTGAGGGGGTGGGCGGGGTCGACGGCGGCCAGGAGGGCGGTGACGGCGTCGGGGTCGGCGGCGTCGGCGGCGAGTGTGGTGACCTGGGCGCCCAGGGCGGTGAGGTCGGCGGTGAGACGGTCCGCGCCGGGGGTGTCGGGTCCGCGCCTGCTGGTGAGCAGGAGGTGGCGCACACCGTGGCCGGTCACCAGGTGGCGGGCCAGGAGGCCGCCGAGTCCGCCGGTGCCGCCGGTGATGAGGACGGTGCCCTGCGGGTCGATGCGGGGGGCGCCGGCGGGGGCGGGGGTGCGGTCCCGGGTGAGGCGGGGGGTGTGGAGGCGGGGGCCGCGCAGGGCGAGCTGGGGTTCGCCGGTGGCCAGGGCGGCGGGCAGGTTCTCCTCGGCCTGGGGGGTGTTGTCGGTGTCCAGGATGACGATCCGGCCGGGGTGTTCGCTCTGGACCGTGCGCAGCAGGCCCCACAGAGGGGCGGTGGCCAGGCCGTCGACAGGTTCGCCGGGGGTGGTGGCGACGGCCCTGGTGGTGGTGAAGGCGAGGCGGGTGCCCTCGAAGCGGTCGTCGGCGAGCCAGCGCTGGGTCAGGGCCAGGGCGCGGGCGGTGTTCGTGTGGGCGGCGGCGGGGGTGGGGGGGCCGTCGGTACGGATGAGGAGGACGTCGGTGCCGTCCTGGCCCTGGGGCCCGGGAAGCACCTCAGGGAGCTCGGGGCCGTCGGGGAGGCCGGTGAGGCCGGGGAGGTGGGTGATGCGTACGGCGGCGGGGTGGTCGGGCGGGGTGAGGGGGGTCCAGGCGACGGTGAACAGGCTCTGCCCGGTGGTGGGGGCGGGGGTGAGCCGGTCCTTGGCCAGGGGGCGCAGCAGCAGGGAGCCGATGGTGGCGACGGGGGCGCCGGCGGCATCGGCGAGGTGCAGGGTGACGGTGTCGGGCCCGGTGTGGTGGATACGGACGCGCAGGGTGGTGGCGCCGACCGCGTGGGTGGTGATCCCGCTCCAGGCGAACGGCAGCCGGATGGTGCCGGGTTCGGCGGTGGCGGGGGCGTCCAGGACGACCGGGTGGAGGACCGCGTCCAGGAGCGCGGGGTGGATGTTGTAGCCGGCGGCGGCCTCGTGGAGGTCGGCGGGGAGGGTGACGTCGGCGTAGCTGGTGCCGTCCTCGCCGCGCCACAGGGCGCGCAGGCCCTGGAAGGCGGGGCCGTAGCCGTATCCGAGGGCGGTGAGCTGTTCGTAGGCGTCGTCCAGGGGCACCGGTCGGGCGTCCCGGGGCGGCCAGGTGAGCAGTTCCCCGAAAGCCGGATCACCATCGTCTTCGGCAGCGGTGGGGGTGGTGGGGGGTGGGGTGTCCAGGGTGCCGGAGGCGTGACGGGTCCAGGGGGCCGGTTCGTGGCCGGTGCCGGGGCCGGGTTCGTGGCCGGTCTCGGGGCGGGAGTGCACGGCGAAGGTGCGGGCGCCCGTGGTGTCGGGGGCGGAGAGGGTGGCCTGGAGGCGGACGGCCCCCTCCTCGGGCAGGACGAGCGGGGCCTGCAGGGTCAGTTCGGCGAGGTGCTCGGCGCCTGCGGTACGGCCGGCGGCCGTGGCGAGCTCGATGAACACGGTGGCCGGCAGCAGGACCGTGCCGTGGATGCGGTGGCCGGCCAGCCAGGGGTGGTCGTCCAGGGAGAGCCTGCTGGTGAGGACGAGGCCGCCCTCCCCCTCGGCAAGGTCGACGGTGGTGGCGAGCAGGGGGTGGCCCGCCGGGTCGAGGCCGAGACCGCGGGCATCGGTGCGCGGCTGGGGCCGGAGCCAGTAGTGGCTGCGGCGGAAGGCGTACGTGGGCAGCTCGGTGCGGGCGGCTCCGGGGAAGAAGGAGGCCAGGTCGAGGGGGGCGCCGAGGGTGTGGGCGCGGGCGAGGGCGGCGTACAGGGTGGTGGTCTGGGGGCGGCCGGCCCGCTGGAGGGCGAGGGCCTGGGAGGTGCCGGACCGGAACGAGCCGGCGGCCATCGCGGTGAGGACGGCGTCGGGGCCGATCTCGACGAAGACGGTGGTGCCCTCGTCCTCCAGGGTGCGGGTGGCGTCGAGGAACCGTACGGCCTCACGGATCTGGCGGACCCAGTACTCGGGGGTGAGGAGGTCCTCGCCGGTGGCGGGGCGGCCGGTGAGGGTGGAGACGACCGGGATGCGGGGCGGGTGGTAGGTCAGGCCCTGGGCGATGGTGCGGAACTCGTCGAGGACGGGGTCCATGTGCGGGGAGTGGAAGGCGTGGCTGACGGTGAGGCGGCGGGTCTTGCGGCCGCGCCCGCGCCACAGTGCGTCGAGTTCGTCGGCGGCCTCCGTGTCGCCGGAGACCACGACGGCTTCGGGGCCGTTGACGGCGGCGACGGCCAGGCGCCCGGTGTGGGGGGTGAGGGTTTCGGTGACCTCGTCCTCGGTGGCCTGGAGGGCGAGCATCGCACCGCCGGGGGTTGCCGCCTGCATGAGGCGGCCGCGGGCGGCGACCAGGACGGCGGCGTCCTTGAGGGAGAACACGCCCGCCACGTGGGCGGCGGCGAGCTCGCCGATGGAGTGCCCGGCGACGGCGTCCGGGCTCAGCCCGTACGCCTGGAGGGTGCGGTGGAGGGCGACTTCCAGGGCGAACAGGGCGGGCTGGGTGGCACGGGTCTCATGAAGCAGCGGAGGGGCGGCGGCGGTGTCGTGGCTGCCGTGGCTGGTGTGCGGGTCTTCGAACATCACCTCGCGCAGGGGGCGGCCGAGGTCGAGGTGCGGGTCGAGGGCCGCGCACACCTCGTCGAGGGCGGTGGCGAAGGCGGGGTGGGCGGCGTACAGGTCGCGGCCCATGCCCGGGTACTGGGCGCCCTGGCCGGTGAACAGGAACGCGGTGCGGCCCGCGCGGGCGGCGGAGCCGGTGACCAGCTGGGGAGCCTCGGCGTTGCGGCGCAGGGCGTCGAGGCCGGCCAGGAGGTCCTGCGCCCCGGTGCCGGTGATGACGGCCCGCTCGGTCCAGGTGGTCCGGGTGGTGGCGAGGGAGAACCCGATGTCGGCGAGGTCCTGGCCCACCGGCTCGGGGCGGTCGGCCAGGTGGGTGTGGAGCGCTTCGGCCTGGGCGGCCAGGGACTCCGTATCGGGGGCGGACAGGGCCCACAGGGCGGGCACGGTGGAGCCGGGCGCGGTGGAGCCCGGGGCGGTGGAGCCGGGGGCGGTGGAGCCCGGGTCGGTGGTGGAGCCCGGGTCGGTGGAGCCGGGGGCGGTGGTGGAGCCGGGGGCGGCCGGGCGGGGCCGGGCGGGGATGTCGTCCTGGTCACCGGCCTGTTCGACGATGACGTGGGCGTTGGTGCCGCTGATGCCGAAGGCGGAGACGGCTCCCCGGCGGGCGCGTTCGGTGTCCGGCCAGTCGCGGGCCTCGGTGAGCAGTTCCAGGCCGCCGGACCAGTCGACGTGGGGGGTGGGCTCGGTGACGTGCAGGGTGCGCGGCAGGACGCCGTGGCGGATCGCCTGGACCATCTTGATGACGCCGCCGACCCCGGCGGCGGCCTGGGCGTGCCCGATGTTCGACTTGAGCGACCCCAGATAGACCGGGGCACGGTCGGTGCGGTCACCGCGGTCGCTGCCGTAGGTGGCGAGGATCGCGGCGGCCTCGATGGGGTCGCCGAGCTTCGTCCCCGTACCGTGCGCCTCGACGGTGTCGATGTCGGCGGGGGTGAGGCGGGCGTCGGCCAGGGCCTGGCGGATGACGCGTTCCTGGGAGGGCCCGTTGGGGGCGGTCAGGCCGTTGGAGGCGCCGTCCTGGTTGACGGCGGTGCCCCGGATCACGGCGAGGACCCGGTGGTTGTTGCGGCGGGCGTCGGAGAGCTTCTCCACCAGGACCAGGCCCACGCCCTCGGCCCAGGAGGTGCCGTCGGCGTCGGCGGAGAAGGACTTGCTGCGGCCGTCGGCGGCCAGGCCGCGCTGGCGGGAGAACTCCACGAACATGCCGGGGGCGGACATGACCGTCGCGCCGCCCGCGATCGCGAGGGTGCTCTCCCCCCGGCGCAGCGACTGGACGGCGAGGTGGAGGGCGACGAGGGAGGAGGAGCAGGCGGTGTCGACGGTGAGGGCGGGGCCGACGAGCCCGAGCTGGTAGGCGATGCGGCCGGACATGACGCTGCTGGTGGAGCCGGTGAGCAGGTGGCCCTCGACGCTCCGTGGGGCCTCGTGCAGGCGGGGCCCGTAATCCAGGGCGGTGGCTCCGACGAAGACACCGGTACGGCTGCCCTTGAGGGTGGCGGGGTCGATGCCGGCCCGCTCGACGACCTCCCAGGAGGTTTCCAGGAGGAGGCGCTGCTGGGGGTCCATGGCCAGGGCCTCGCGGGGGGAGATCCCGAAGAACCCGGCGTCGAAGAGGGCGGCGTCGTGGAGGAACCCGCCCTCGCGGACGGAGCTCTTCCCGGAGCTTTCGGGGTCCTGGTCGTAGAGGTCGCTGTCCCAGCCCCGGTCGGTGGGGAAGCCGGTGATGGCGTCGCCGCCCTCGGCGACCAGCCGCCACAGGTCCTCGGGCGAGGAGATGCCGCCGGGGTAGCGGCAGGCCATGGCGACGATCGCGACCGGCTCGTCGTCGGGGAGCGGTACGGCGAGGTGCTCCTCCCCCGGGGTGGTGGCCGTGCCGGTCAGTCCGGCCTCGATGTGGGCGGCGAGCGCGGTGGGGGTGGGGTGGTCGAAGAGGAGGCCGCCGGGCAGGGGCAGACCGGTGGCGTCCGCGAGCCGGTCGCGGAGCTCGACGGCCATCAGGGAGTCGAAGCCGAGGTCCTTGAAGGTCTGCCGGGCCTCGATGTGGTGGCCCGTGTCGTGTCCGAGGACGGCGGCGATGTGTGTGGCCGTCAGGTCGGTGACGGTACGGGTGCGCTGGGCGGGGGGCATCGCGGCGAGCCGGGCACCGAGTTCCCCACCGGGGGCGGGGGCGGTGGTGCTCTCCGGGAGGTCCGGCCCGGTGGAGACGGGGAGGGCGGGGGCCGGGCGGGCCGGGCTGGTGGTGCCGGGGGTGGTGGTGCCGGGTTCGAGCCAGTGGCGGGTGCGCTGGAAGGCGTACGTGGGCAGGGGCACCCGGTGGGCTCCCGAACCCTCGTACAGCACCTGCCAGTTCACCGGGACGCCTCGGGTGAAGAGGGTGGCGAGGGCGGTGAGGAGGGTCATGACCTCGTCGCGGCCCCGGCGCAGGGCCGGGACGGCGCCCTTGGCCAGGGCGGACAGGACACCGTCGGGTCCGACCTCCAGGTACGACGTCACCCCTTCCGCCGTCATGGTGTCGACGGCGTCGGCGAAGCGGACGGTGCCCCGGACCTGGTCCGCCCAGTACCCGGCAGAACGGAGGTCGCTGCCGGTGGCGAGGCGGCCGGTGAGGGTGGAGACCACGGCGATACGGGGAGGGTTGTAGGTGATCTGCGACGCGGCCGCCCTGAAGTCGTCCAGCATCGGATCCATCAACGGGGAATGGAAAGCGTGACTGACCGTCAGGCGCTTTGTTTTCCCGCCCTGTTCCGTGATCTTCCGGGCGACTTCCAGGACGGCTGTCTCCTCGCCGGAGACGACGACCGCGCGGGGGCCGTTGACCGCGGCGATCGCCGCCCCCTCCTCAAGGAGCGCGGCCACCTCGGCTTCCGTCGCTTCCACCGCGATCATGGCGCCGCCGCGCGGCAGGCCCTGCATCAGGGCGGACCGGGCCGCCACCAGACGTACCGCGTCCTTGAGCGAGAACACCCCCGCCACATGCGCGGCAGCGATCTCACCGATCGAGTGGCCCGCCACGAAGTCCGGGGTCACCCCCCACGACTCCACCAGCCGGAACAGGGCCACCTCGACGGCGAACAGGGCGGGTTGTGTCCAGCCCGTCTCGTCCAGCCCCTCCCCCGAGGCGATCACCTCACGCAGCGAACCGCCGCCGCCCGGCCGCTCGTCGAACAGGGCACACACCTCGTCGAAGGCGGCCGCGAAGACGGGGAAGGCAGCGTGCAACTCGCCTGCCATTCCGGCTCGTTGTGCGCCCTGGCCGGTGAAGAGGAAGCCGGTGGAGCCGTCCTGGACGTGTCCGGTGATGACGCCGGGGGCGGGGGTGCCCTGGGCGAGGGCGTCGAGGGCGGCGAGGAATCTGTCCTGGCTGTCCGCCAGGATGACGGCGCGGGCGTCGAAGGTGGTACGGGTGGTGAGCAGGGACCAGCCGACGTCGGCGGTGCCCGCCCGGCCTGCGACGGCGGTGGCGGTGCGCAGTTTCGCGGCCTGGGCGCGCAGGGCCGGGGTGGTGCGGGCGGTCAGGACCCAGGGGTGTGGGGAGTCGGTGTCCGCCGGGGGGGCGGGGGTGGTGGCGGGGGCTTCGGTGAGGACGATGTGGCAGTTGGTGCCGCCCATGCCGAAGGAGGAGACCCCGGCGGTCAGGGTGCGGTCGGGGTGCGGCCAGGGGGTGAGTTCGCGCGGTACGGACAGGCCCAGGGTGTCGAGGTCGATGGCGGGGTTGGGGGTGGTGAAGTTGAGGCTGGCGGGGATGGCGCGGTGGGTCAGGGAGAGGAGGGTCTTGAGGAGGCCGACCAGGCCGGCGGCGCCTTCGAGGTGGCCGACGTTGGTCTTGGCGGAGCCGACGACCAGGGGGTCGCCGGGGGTGCGGTGGGGGCTGAAGACGTCGCCGAGCGCGGCGGCTTCGATGGGGTCGCCGACGGGGGTTCCGGTGCCGTGGAGTTCGACGTACTGGACGTCGGAGGGATTGATTCCGGCCTTTTCGTAGGCCTCGCGCAACAGGTGGCTCTGGGCGTCGCGGCTGGGTACGGTCAGGCCGGGGGTGGCGCCGTCGTTGTTGACGGCGCTGGCGCGGATGACGCCGTAGATGCGGTCGCCGTCGGCCTGGGCGCGGGCGAGGGGTTTGAGGATGACGGCTCCGCCGCCCTCGCCGCGTACGAAGCCGTTGGCGCGGGCGTCGAAGGTGTAGGTGGTGCCGTCGGGTGAGAGGCCGCCGAAGCGTTCCTCGGTCACGGCGCTCTCGCCCAGGAGGTTGAGGTTGATGCCCGCGGCGATCGCGGTGGTGGATTCTCCCGTGCGCAGTGACTCGCAGGCCAGGTGTACGGCGACCAGGGAGGAGGACTGGGCGGCGTCGACGGTGAGGCTGGGGCCGCGCAGGCCGAGGTGGTAGGAGACGCGGTTGGCGATGACGCCGCGGTTGAGGCCGGTCATGGAGTGCTGGGTGAGGGCGGGTTCGCCGTACTGGTGGGCGAGGCTGGTGTAGTCGTCGCGCAGGGTGCCGACGAAGACGGCGGTGGGGGTGTCCCGCAGCCGGGCGGGGAGGGTTCCGGCGTCTTCCAGGGCCTCCCAGGCCAGTTCGAGGACGAGGCGCTGCTGGGGGTCCATGGCGGCGGCTTCGCGGGGGGATATCGCGAAGAACGCGGCGTCGAAGTCGGCGATGGAATCGAGGAATCCGCCGCGCCGGATGCCTGTGGCGTGCGGCGGGGGTGCGGTGTTCCAGCGTCCGGGTGGTGCGTCGGTGATGGTGTGGGTGCCGTCGCGCAGTATCTGCCAGAAGTCGGACGGGGCGGGCGCCATGGGGAGTCGGCAGGACATGCCGATGACGGCGATGGCCCCCTCGTCGCCTCGCGGCGCGCGGCTCTCCACGGAAATGTGATTAGTCGTCATGGCGCTCGACTGCCCTTTCCTGACTGATATCGGCGGGGTTCTGCCTGTCCCGGACCGGGATACCGGGGCATTGATCGACCTTAGGTTCGGGTGCTGTTTTTCCTCTCAACACCTGGTCATGTGCGGGTAACCGCCGGGTGCGTCCCTGGGGGGTGGCGGGCCTGTTACTTGGCGGTGGGCGGGCGGTGAGGGTGGCCGGTTACGTTCGGTGCAGATGTGCGTGAACTCCTCGAATTCCCGGGGTCCTGCCGGAAGAAAGTAGGAACGGTCTCACCATGAGCAATCTGACCAGTGATGCAGAACAGCACACCGCGCTGTACGAGGCGGCTTTCAACGCGGGCGACGCGGACGCGGTGAACGCGATGTACACCGATGAGGCCGTCGCGGTCTGGGAGCCGGGCAAGCCGCTCACGGGCCAGGCCCGCAAGGACGCGGTCAAGGAGTTCCTTGCCGGCTCCCCGAAGATGCGGGCCCGGCCGCGGCAGACGTTCGTGACGGGGGACACCGCGCTCCTGATCGTGGACTGGTCGATCGCCACCGTGGACGGCTCGGGCAGCCCGGAGCTGCTGACGGGGGTCGGTGTCGACGTGCTGCGCAAGGGTGCGGACGGCAACTGGCGCTACGCCATCGACGAGCCGTACGGCGAGCAGAACTAAAGCCCCGTGCACTGTGGTTCCCGGCACGAAGACACCCTCTTGAGCGAAGAAAGCGGTGCGCAGAGATGAGCATTCCCGGTATCACGGTCGATTTCGATGTCGACCGTCCCGACCTGACCGCGGACGCGGAGACCCAGAACGAGATCTTCATCCAGCTGTTCAATTCCGGTGACGGGGCGCTGTTCGACCTCCTCTACCGGGACGACGCGATATCGAACTTCTCCGGCTCCCCGCTCACGGGGGAGGAACGCCTGGCTTTCTTCAAGGAGTTCCTCGCGCCGAAGCCTTTCCTGAAGGCGGAGATCACGCATGCGTACGTGGCCGGTGACGTGGCTTTGATCGGGGTGCGGTTCAGTGTCGACAGCACGGGTCCGGAGGGTGAGCCCGTCCGTATCGAGGGCAACTGCACCGATGTGCTGCGCCGCGGTGATGACGGGCGCTGGCTGATGGCCATCGACCGTCCGGTCGCCGGCACCCTGCTCCCGGAGTAGGCGCTCCTTTTCTTCCTGGCCTGTCCGGTCTCTTCTCCCCTCCCGGACAGGCCGGGTTCCGGGATTCCGGTCATGGTGACGGGTGGTCTTTTCAAGACGATCTCGGTCAGGGACAGGAGGAAACCGCGCGAGCGGTTCACTACGCTGGATGTTCTTGAGGGGCCGCCAGCAACGCCCCCGGGCATCCACGGAGTGCACATGGCTAAACAGGAACGCGCTGTCCGTACTCGAGCGACGGTGCTCCGGTCCGCGGCGGAGATCTTCGACACGGACGGGTTCGTCTCGGCCTCGCTGTCCTCGATCTCCCACCGGGCCGGGGTGAGCAGTGGTGCCCTTCATTTCCACTTCGCGAACAAGGGTGCGCTCGCGGAGGCCATCGCGGAGGCCGCCGAGCAGCGGCTGCGGCGCATCACCGGCCCGGCGCCCGAGGAGCCGGGGGGCAGCGGGTCTGCTCAGGGGGAGGTGGATCTGATCCAGAATCTGGTGGACACCTCCCACCAGCTGTTCGACGAGCTGAACAGCGATGTGATCCTGCGGGCCGGGTTCATGCTGGGGTGCGAGCCGTCGTGGCCGAGCCTGGTGGACCTGCACGGGCAGTGGCGGGACTGGATCCAGGGGACGCTGCAGCAGGCCGCCCGCAGCGGTGCGCTGGCCGAGGGGACCGAGCCGGAGGACGTGGTCACCGTCGTGGCGGCCTCGACCGTCGGTTTTGAGGCCCTGGGGCGCAAGGACCCCTCCTGGCTCTCCCAGCAGCGGCTGGCCCGGTTCTGGCAGTTCATGCTCCCCCGGCTGGTGCCGCCCGGCACCGGCCCGCAGAAACAGAAGCAGGACCAGACGCAGGACCAGACGCAGAAGCAGAAGCAGAAGCAGAAACAGGACCAGGCTCGGAAAGGGGCGTAGAGGCAGTGGACAGCACGTGGTTGCGGCGTTTCCAGGAGGCCCGCGGGCAGGCGGTGCGGCTGGTGTGCTTCCCGCACGCGGGGGGCTCGGCCAGTGCGTTCGTCGGGCTGTCGCGGGCGCTGGGCGGGCACCTGGACGTGCTGGCCGTGCAGTACCCGGGCCGTCAGGACCGCAGGCGGGAGGCACCGTACCGCAGTATCACCGAGCACGCCGACGCCCTGGCCGGAGTCCTGGGCCCGCTGACCGGTGCCCCCTACGCCCTGTTCGGGCACAGCATGGGCGCGGTCCTGGCCTACGAGACGGCCCGCCGCCTGGCCGCCGCGGGCCGGCCGGAGCCGCTGCGGGTGTTCCTCTCGGGGCGGGGTGCGCCCTCGCCGCTGCCCGGTGCCCATGACCGGCTCGGGAGCGACGCGGAGATCCTGGCCGCGGTACGGCGGCTGGGCGGGACGGGGCAGGGGGTGCTGGAGAACCCCGAGCTGCTGGCCATGGTGCTGCCGGCGCTGCGCGCGGACTACGGTGCCCTTGGCGCCTACCGGTGGGACGGCGGGCCGCCGCTGGGCTGCCCCGTCACCGTCCTGGTCGGCGACGCGGACCCGGTGGTGGGTGTGGAGGAGGCCGCCGCCTGGCGCGGCCACACCACCGGCGCGTTCGCGATGCGGGTCCTGCCCGGCGGCCATTTCTACCTGGACGAACAGGCCGCCGACGTCGGCGGCATCATCACCACGAGCCTGCTCGTCACGGACCCCGCGGCGTGAGACGGCCGGGCACCGCCGCCGCCTCCTGAGAGCCCGCGGCCCGGGGCCCGCGGCCCGGGGGGCGCCGGAGGCCGGGGGCCGGGGTATGTCACCAGGGCGTTGTCGGCCTGAGTGTCGCCGACCAGGGCGTTGTCGGCCGGGTGTTGTACGGATCATCGCATTCGACGACCAGAGGATCAGGACATGACGGGTGAGGACCTGTACGACGCCGACCTCGGCCTCGCTTTCCCCAGGGTGCTGGCGCAGATCCTGCGCTACCCGCCGCTCCAGCTCGCCGGTACGGACGAGGAGCCCGGCGAGCCCCACATCGTACGGAGCATCGACTGACACGGCCGTCCCCATGGCACAGCTGTTTCCTTGACACGGTTGTTCCCTTGACACGGCTGCCCCCTGACTGGGCTGTCCCCGTGACGCGGCGGTTGCGCTGACAGGGCTGTCCCCCGGGGGCGGGGGCGGGGACCCCGCGCCCGGGGCCCCCCCCCCGGCCCGCTGCTTTTAACATAACCCGCGCCCACACACCACCAAACGGGGA
>NZ_JBHYVE010000032.1:0-13116 GCF_042750035.1 Streptomyces sp. NPDC059452 | reverse complement strand
ACCTTGACACGGTTGTACCTTTGACAGGGCTGCCCCCTCAGTGGGCTGACCCCGTGCCGCGGGGGTGCCGGTGACTGGGCGGCCCCCGGCGGCCGGTACCGGGTACCGGCCGCCGGGGACAGCCCCCGTTCTTGTGGGTCAGGCTTCGGGGGCCGTGCCGGTGAGGCCGGCCCCGTCGTGGGCGCGCAGGAGCTGGGCGGCGCCCCGCAGGCCCTGTTCGAGCTGCCGGGTCTCGGCGTCGCTCAGGTACAGCGAGGGCTCGAAGCGGAGCGTGTTGACGGCGCTCGCGGTCGGGAAGGTGCGGATGCGGTGCTCGCGCATCAGGTACCCGGCGACGGTGTAGCCCAGCAGGGGCGCGTTCTCCCGGATGGCCGGGGAGGCGGATCCGGACTGGTCGTGGAACTCCAGGCCGAGCATCAGGCCCCGCCCCCGTACGTCCCTGACCACGTCGGGGAAGTCGGCGCGGACGGCCTGGAGCATGCCCAGGAGGTGGGCGCCGCGCTCGCGGACCATGCGGTAGGCGGCGCCGTCGTCGGCCTCCAGGATCTCCAGGACCCTGCCCGAGAGGAAGCAGGAGAAGGCGTCCTTGGCGAAGGTGGAGCTGTGGACGAGTTCGAACTCGGGGCGGTAGCGGGAGCGTCGGGTGAGCATGACGGACGTCTTGGCTATGCCGCCGCCCAGGCTCTTGGCCAGGACGTAGTAGTCGGCGCGCAGTCCCAGTGCGGAACTGGCCAGAAAATCGCCGCTGCGGCCCATTCCGCTCTGCACCTCGTCGACGATGACCGGGCAGCCTGCCTCGGCGCAGGCCCGCTGGATCTCCTGGGCGAATTCCTCGGACAGGACCCGGATGCCGCCCTCGCCCTGGATGGGCTCCAGGACGAAGGCGCAGAACACCGGGGAGTCGCGTTCGGTGACCGTGACCGTGCCGTCCTGGACCACCAGGTCCAGGACGGTGGCCCGTTCGCTCTCCAGGAGGGCCTTGAGGGCCTGGGGGCTGTCGGCGGGCAGGAAGCGGGCGGGGGCGGCCAGCGAGGCGAAGGGGGCCCGGTAGCCGTCGTTGTGGGTGAGCTGGACGCTGCCGACCAGCTTGCCGTGGAAGCCGCCCTCCAGGGCCAGGAGGACGGGCGGCCTGCCGGTCTGCCCGGCGTTGTGCGCCACCACGGCCGCCGCCAGTGCCTCGAACCCCTCCGGGCCCGCGGGGGCGGTCGGGGTGTCCAGGCCGGCCAGGCGGTAGGCCTCGGGGGCGATGCGGGCGCCGGCGGCCACCGCCGCGCGGGCGGCGGCCAGGTTCTCCTCCAGCCGGGCGGACAGCTCGGCGAGGCGCAGCCCGCGGTCGAGCTCGGCGTGTTTGACGGCCGCTTCCACCGCCTCGGCCCCGGTGTTGGCGAAGATCGCGAAGTAGTCCTCCCCGGTGCCCAGTTCACGTTGCAGGATCCGGTTCAGCGCGACGGCGACGCCGTTCGCGTACGGGTGGCGGGAGAACTGCGCGTGCACCGGGGTCCCCGAGGCCAGGAGCTCCTGCGCGTACGCGGTGATCTGCGGGTGGTTGTGACCCAGGATCAGGGAACCGTACCCGCCCGCGAAATCGAGTACGGGAATCTCCTCCCCGGCCGCGCCCAGGTAATACAGAGTATTTCCCTCGGCCCGTACGTAATCGACGTCGAGCCCGAGCGAGGCCAGCCAGCCGAGCAGATACGGTTCCGCGAGCTGCGGATCAGCGGTGACGCTGTTCATGGTTTACCCCTATTTTTATCGGCAGTGCCCTGACCGAAACGCCCAGAGCCTAACCACGGGGCGCTCACCGTTCCGTGAACGGGCCCTCACGGAACGGTAATCCGGTGCTCTGCGCGCCCGGCTGAGCGGGCGGTTACTCAACGGTTTACGCCGTGCCGGGAAACCCTCGTACCTTTCTGCCCATGGATTACATGAAAGGCGCGGCATGAATTCCGTATCCGCCGGTGTCGCCGTTTCCCGGGGGCCCGCGGCGCATCCCGCTCCTCTGCGCGAGGTCATGTCCCTGTTCGCGACCGGTGTCACCGTGCTGTCCGTGGGCGGGGAGGACATCCACGGCATGACGGCGAACGCCTTCACCTCCGTCTCCCTCGACCCGCCCTCCGTGCTGTGCTCCGTCGCGCACAGCGCCGTCATGTACCGGGCGATCACCTCCGCCGGGCACTTCGGCGTCTCGATCATGGAGGCGGGCCAGGAAGGCCTGGCCCGCTTCTTCGCCGACAAGAAGCGCCCCCTGGGGCCGGGGCAGTTCGCCGGTGTCGACTGGGCCCCGGGCCCGCGGACGGGCGCACCGCTGCTGGGCGGGGCGCTGGCCTGGCTGGAGTGCGAGGTCCTGGCCGCTCACGACATCGGCGACCACACCGTGTTCATCGGCGGGGTGGTCAACTCCAGCCGGGGCCAGGGGGCGCAGGGGCTGCTCTTCTTCGGCGGTGCCTTCGACCGCACGGACACCCCCTCCGGCCCTTCCAGCCCCTCCGGCCCCTCCGGCCCTTCGTCGTCCGCTCCTTCCGCCTCCTCCGCTTCCTCCTCCCGATGACGGCCCGGGCCGTGCCCGGCGGCTGGGAGTCCGTCATCGGCCCCGGTTTCACCGAGGCCCTCCAGCAGGGGCTCCAGCGGGTGGCGCAGCAGGCGGCCGCCAAGCCGCCCGCGGGGCCGCGCACCGCACGGCACCTGGTGCCCGGCCCCCCGGCCGGGCCGGCCGGGGGGCCGGGACCGGAGTGCCTGGAGGCGGTGCTGCGCCGGTTCGAGTCCTCGCTCCCGGCCACGCTGAACCAGGCGGTGCGCTGGGACAGTTCGGTACGCCGGGCCATGAACGAACAGGCCCGGACCGTGCTGGCCACCGCGTTCGGCCCCGCGACCGGGGACGGAGGCGGGGGCGGGGGCGGGCGTGCGGCCCGGGGCGGGGACGGGGCCTGGGGCGGGAGCGGGCCCGGGGCCGGGGCCGTCGTCGGGTCGTCCGCCGGGGTGCCGGTGGTGCTGGCGCCCCATCACCGTGCGGCGGCAGCGGTCCTGCTCATGGAGTGCGCCATGCTGCAGATGATCCAGAGCGGCCGTCTCGACGAGGGGTCTGTGCGGGTCCTCGGCGAGGCGGCCCGGCGGGCGGGCGAGAGCGGGGGCCCGGCGCACCGGTCGGAGTGCTGCTGGCAGGAACAGCGCCGGATCTCCCGCGAGCTGCACGACGACGTCGCCGACGGTGTCATCACGGCCCGCAGGGCCCTGGAGGAGTGCGGCAGTCCGCCGGACCCGCAGACCGCCGGCCGGATCGCGGCCGCCCGGGACGCCCTGCTCGTCACGGAGGCGCGGCTGCGGGAGCTGGTGGGCGCCGTGCGGGAGCGCTACGTCGTCCCGCCGCTGGATGTGGCGCTGCGCGAGTTCGCGGCCGGGGCCGCTCCCCAGGGGGTCCAGGTCAGTGTGAAGGTGACGGGCGACGAGGGCCTGCTGCCCGAGGTGCGGCGCCGGGACCTGTACCTCACGGCCCGGGAGGCGCTGCGCAACAGCTTCGTCCATGCCGGGGCCGGCCGGGTGAAGGTCTCGGTGCGCTCCACCCGCTGGTGGGCGTACGCGAGCGTCCAGGACGACGGCCGCGGGTTCGACGTCGAGCGGGTCCTGCGGCCCGGCCATGCCCATCAGGGGCTGCGTTCCATGGCCGAGCGGATGGAGGACGCCGGGGGCCGGCTGACCGTCAGCAGTACGCGGGGGCACGGGACCCAGGTCGAAGCGCATCTGCCGCTGAAGCCGCACCGGCCCGGAACCCGTACGGGCCCCTCCCCGCACGCATGAGAGACCCCGTCGGCGGACAAGCCCCCAGAACACATCAGGCATCAGGCATCAGGCAGGAGTCGTCGTGCGCAAGGTGCTCATCGCCAACCGTGGCGAAATCGCTGTCCGCGTTGCTCGGGCGTGCCGGGACGCGGGGATCGCGAGCGTGGCGGTCTACGCCGATCCGGACCGGGACGCGTTGCATGTCCGGGCCGCCGACGAGGCGTTCGCTCTGGGCGGTGACACCCCGGCCGCCAGCTACCTGGACATGGCCAAGGTGCTCCAGGCCGCCCAGGACTCCGGGGCGGACGCGATCCACCCGGGGTACGGGTTCCTGTCGGAGAACGCCGAGTTCGCCCAGGCCGTACTGGATGCGGGTCTGACGTGGATCGGCCCGCCCCCGCAGGCGATCCGGGACCTGGGTGACAAGGTCGCCGCCCGCCACATCGCCCAGCGCGCGGGCGCCCCGCTGGTGGCCGGGACCCCGGACCCGGTCTCCGGTTCGGCGGAGGTGGTGGCGTTCGCCGAGGCCAACGGGCTCCCGATCGCGATCAAGGCCGCCTTCGGCGGTGGCGGGCGCGGGCTGAAGGTGGCGCGGACGCTGGAGGAGATCCCGGAGCTGTACGACTCCGCCGTCCGCGAGGCCGTCGCCGCGTTCGGCCGGGGCGAGTGCTTCGTCGAGCGCTACCTCGACAAGCCCCGACACGTCGAGACCCAGTGCCTGGCCGACCAGCACGGCAACGTGGTCGTCGTCTCCACCCGTGACTGCTCGTTGCAGCGCCGCCACCAGAAGCTGGTCGAGGAGGCCCCGGCGCCGTTCCTGAGTGACGCTCAGAACGCTCAGCTGTACGGAGCGTCGAAGGCGATCCTCAAGGAAGCCGGATATGTCGGTGCCGGCACGGTGGAGTTCCTGGTCGGCGTCGACGGCACGATCTCGTTTCTGGAGGTCAACACCCGCCTCCAGGTGGAGCACCCCGTCACCGAAGAGGTCACCGGCATCGACCTCGTACGCGAGATGTTCCGCATCGCCGACGGCGAGGAACTCGGCTACGACGACCCCGCCGTACGCGGCCACTCCTTCGAGTTCCGCATCAACGGCGAGGACCCGGGCCGCGGCTTCCTCCCCGCCCCCGGCACGGTGACGGTATTCGCCCCGCCGACCGGCCCGGGTGTCCGCCTGGACGCGGGCGTCGAGTCCGGCAGCGTGATCGGCCCGGCGTGGGACTCCCTCCTCGCCAAACTGATCGTGACCGGTGCGACGCGTGAGCAGGCGCTCCAGCGCGCCGCGCGTGCGCTGGCGGAGTTCCGGGCCGAGGGCATGGCGACGGCGCTCCCTTTCCACCGGGCCGTGGTCGCCGACCCCGCCTTCACCGCGGACCCGTTCACCGTCCACACCCGCTGGATCGAGACCGAGTTCGTCAACGAGATCAAGCCGTTCGCCGCGCCCGCCGACGCGGACACCGAGGACGAGGCCGGTCGCGAGACCGTCGTCGTCGAGGTCGGCGGCAAGCGCCTGGACATCTCCCTGCCGGCCTCGCTGGGCATGACCCTGGCCCGGGCCGGGCTCGCCGCGGGGGCCAGGCCCCGGCGCCGGGCCGCGAAGAAGTCCGCCCCCGCCGCCCGTGGTGACACCCTGGCCTCCCCCATGCAGGGCACGGTCGTCAAGGTCGCGGTCGAGGAGGGCCAGGAGGTCGAGGAAGGTGACCTCGTCGTCGTCCTGGAGGCCATGAAGATGGAACAGCCGCTGAACGCCCACCGCAGCGGCACCGTCAGGGAACTGACCGCCCAGGCCGGAGCCTCCGTCACCTCCGGCGCCCCCATCTGCACCATCACCACCTGACCACCTGACTGACCGCCGGCACCGGCACACCGTACGGGCAGGCGCTCCACCGGACACCGGCCCGCACGCTCACCCACCACACACCACACACCACACACCGCCCACCACACGCTGGGCGCACGGCGACGGGCAACGGGCGACGGGCGGTGGCGGGCGGCGGCGGTGGGCGGGGCTTGAGTGGTACGTGGAGTAGGCGTGCCCTGCCCCGGGGCCGGGGGCGGGCAGCACCGTGCCGGGGCGGGCCGCCGGGTAGGGTGCCGGACCATGCTCGCGATACGGTTCGACCGTTTCGGCGGTCCCGAAGTCCTCACGCCCGTCGACGTGCCCGTCCCGGTCCCCGGGCCCGGCGAGAGCCTGATCACCGTGGAGGCGGCCGGCGTCAACTTCGCCGACACGCTCCAGGTGGACGGCTCCTACCTCTCCCCCGACCTGCTCCCCCACATCCCCGGCGGCGAGGTCGTGGGCAGGACCCAGGACGGCCGCCGGGTCCTGGCCAAGGTCGCCCACGGCTACGCCGAACACGTGACCGCTCCCCGCTCGGCCCTGGTCGAGATTCCCGAGGAGCTGGACGCCGCCCGGGCCCTGGCCCTGCTGACGCAGGGGCTCACCGCCTGGCACCTGCTGCGCTCGGCGGCACGGCTCCAGCCCGGCGAGAGCGTCGTGGTGCACTCCGCCGCGGGCGGGGTGGGCAGCCTCGCACTCCAGCTGGCGCGGGAGTTCGGGGCCGGACGCGTCCTGGCACAGGCCTCCGCACCGCACAAGGAACGCCTCGCGCTGGAGCTGGGCGCCGACGAGGTGGCCCGCTACCCGCTGGCGCTGCGGGCGGACGTGATCCTGGACGCGGCCGGCGGCGACCTGTTCGACCACGCGCTCGGCTCCCTCGCCGACTTCGGCCGGCTCGTCACCTACGGCAACGCCTCCCGTACCGCGTTCGCCGCGCTCGACCCGGCCCGGCTCAGCCGGCTCAACGCCGCCGTCGTCGGCTTCTGGCTGCGCCCCGCCCTGGCCCGCCCCGGAGGCCTGCGCGAGCCGCTGGAGGAGCTCATCGCGCTCACACTCGCAGGGCGGCTGCGGCCGGTGACCGGCCTGGAGTACCCGCTCACCCGGGCACACGCGGCCCACACCGCGCTACGGGAGCGCCGCACGACGGGCAAGATCGTCCTGCGTCCCTGATACGGCCCCGGACACACCCGGTACGGAGGTGGCCCGGGGGCCAGGTCCGGCTCCGAGCGACCCGGGAAACGGGTCCGTGGCCAGGCGTCCCCGTACGGCCGGGGGCCTGGCGGGAACAGGCCCGGCCGTACGGGGAACTGACACTCTCGCCGCCCGGCCTTTGGTCCGGTGCCCGGCGCGGGGCGAGGCTGGGGGCACAAGAGGCCACACGAACGGGCCCCCCTTTTTCCGGGCCCACGCCCTGCCCCCCGCCCCTGCCCTGCCCGTGCCGGTTCGGCGTGGCTGCCCGGGGGTGGGGGCGGCGCACCGGCCGGAACCGAGAGGCAAGGGGGGGAGGGGACATGCCGGAAGGGACCCGTGGTGCGTCCGCCCGGTACGGCATCCGTTCGTACGCGGCACTCGGCGACAGCTTCACCGAAGGGGTCGGCGACGAGACCGCCGGGGGTGATGTGGTCGGCTGGGCCGACCGGCTCGCCGCCCGGCTGGCCCGCCACTGCCCCGTCCCGGAGTTCCGTTACGCCAACCTCGCCGTCCGGGGCCGGCTGATCGGGGAGATCGTCGAGGAACAGGTGCCCAGGGTGCGGGAGTTCGCCCCGGACCTGGTGAGTCTGTGCGCGGGCGGGAACGACATCCTGCGGCCCGGCAGCTCCCCCGACGACATCGCCGCCCGTTTCGAGGCCGCGGTCGCCGAGCTCACCGGTTCGGCGGGCCGGGTCCTGGTCTTCACGGGCTTCGACCCCCGGGACACTCCGGTGCTGCGCAGGCTGCGGGGGAAGATCGCCGTCTACTCGGCCCATATCCGTGCCATCGCCGACCAGCACGGCTGCGCGGTGGTCGATCTGTGGTCGCTGCGGACGATCCAGGATCCGCGCGCCTGGCGGGAGGACCGGCTGCACCTGTCGCCCGAGGGCCACCAGCTGGTCGCTCTGCGGGCCGCCCGCGTGCTGGGGCTTCCGGCACAGCCCGAGCCCTTCCCCGCCTGGGCTCCGGAACACCGCCCCTGGACGGCCGGACAGCTCCAGGACCTGCGGTGGTTGCGTGTGCACTTCCTTCCCTGGATGGCCCGTCAGTTCACGGGCCGGCCGGACGGCGCGGGGCCCCTGCCCAAACGCCCCGAACTCGCCCCTCTGGCACCGCCACCGGGACCGCCCCGGGGCGAAACCGCCGCTGTCCCGCCCGTAACACACACCCCGTAACCGGCAAGGGACGAACGGGCAAGGCCCAGACGGGCAACACACAGAGGGCAGAGACCAGGCGGCAGGCGGGCAAGGGGTCAGGGCCGTGTACGGACCCGGGGGGGTGTGCCGTACACGGCCCTGCGAGGGGGGTGGCGTGCTGCCACTGGTCCAGCGGCCTGACGGCCTGGTGGCCTGGTGGTCTAGAAGAACTCGGTGTCGGGGTCGAGTCCGACCAGGACCCTGCCGTAGGCCTCGAAGCCGCCCAGGGGTGCCATCAGGCCGTGCAGGGCGAGCCCCTGGATGTCGCGGTGGACGCGCTGGAAGGGCTGGGAGCGCTGGATGACGGACGCGCCGCTGACCGAGTGCAGGGTCTCGACGGCCTCCTTGGCCAGCAGGACGGTGTAGGTGATCTGGCTGCGGAGCTCGACCCGCTCGTGCAGGGACATCCGTTCACCGGCGTCGGCGGCGGCCTGCATGCGCCGGATGAAGCTGTCGGCCAGTGCCTGGGCCGCGGATATCTTGTTCGCGGCGGCCGCGGTCTGGAACTGGATGTAGGGGTGTGCCCGCTGTTCCTCCCAGTGCGTGTAGGCGATTCCCTTGCCCGGCAGGCGTTCCAGGAAGAGTTCGAGGCCGGCCCGGGCCATGCCGAGGTAGGCCGCCGCCGACAGCGCCATCACGTAGGCGGTCAGGCCGTACTCCCTGCCGCTGTCCTGGGTGTGGGCCCGCCCGGGGACCTGGCCCTCCAGGACCTCGAAGCCGTCCACGACCCGGTGCGCGGGGACGAAGAGGCCGGTGGCGGTGGAGGTGCAGCTGCCGGTTCCCGCGGCGGCGGAGACGTCCCAGTCGTCGGCGATGGCCACCTCACCGGCGGGCACCACCGCGTAGACCTCCTCGTGCACGTCGTCGGAGCGCTCCACCAGGGCGGCCAGGATGTTCCAGTCGGCGCCGCGGATACCGGTGTTGAAGCGCCAGCTCCCGTTCAGGACGAACCCGCCCTCGGTGCGGGTGGCCCGCCCGGTGGGGGTGAAGCCGCCGGAGACCTTCAGGGAACCGCCGCCGGTGGCGGCGTGGATCTCCTCCTGCGCGAGGTCGGGGTACTGGGAGATGATCCAGGCGCTGGAGACCCAGGCGTTGGCCACCCATCCCGTGGAGCCGCAGCCGCGGGCGATCTCGGCGACGAGCGCGAACTGGTCGGCGAGCGGCAGGTCCAGCCCGCCGAACCGGTGCGGGACCGCGGACCGGAACACCCCGGCCCGCTCCAGCAGTTCGATGTTCTCCTGCGCGAGCCAGCCGCGCTCCTCGCTCACGCGCCCGTTCTCACGGAGGGTCTGAACACTCTCCCGGACCGCTTTCAGTACGGTGCCGGCGTCGATGTCGACCGTGGCCATCCTGCCTCCTCTGCCGCGAAATTCATCCGGTTGCGCCGACTGTAGTGCCGGTTCATTCAACCGCTTCCGGAATTCGCTCATAACCCGGTCATCACCGGGACTTCCCCCCTTTGATGAGCGGCCGGTTACCGGTATATCCGCGGCCTGCGGGCCCCGGCACGGGCAGAGGCCGAAATCATCTGCCCGCGCCGGGAGTTTTCGCACCCCGGGGGGTCAGCGTCTGCTGGCATCGGTCCAGATGCGGCTGCTGAGGTCCGATCCGCGCAGCACCTGCACCCTCCACGGGTCGATGCGCAGGACGTGGTACTTCGGGTCGTCGGGGCCGCCCCGCCAGAAGTTGAGCGGGTTGTACCCGACACCCGCGGGGCTCCCCTTGCGGTAGAGGTCCCAGGCGTACTGCCGGGTCTCCCTGTCCTCGGCCCAGGTGGAGACGCTGTCGATGAACACCGCGTTCTGACGGGGGTTCCAGTACGAGTACGTGGTGTGCGGGTTGTTGGCCAGATGGGCCACCTTGACGGGCGTCTTGTAGGCGGCGAGCCAGCCGACCGGTTTCCCGTCGACCACTTCCCAGATGGGCAGCAGCACACGGGCCCGGGGCCGCGATTTCCGGTCCACGGTGATCATCGTGCAGTAGACGATGTCCTGGATATAGGAGAAGAATTTGTCTTCGATTTCCGAGAAGGATTCCACGGTGCTGGCCATATCGATTCCTCTCGGTGTCCGGTCAGTGTCGGCGAGGGTTCGGGGGGAACCCTTCCGGCACAAGAATGCAGGACCACCACCCGGTCACGGAAGAAGGCACTTCGAAGTCACCGACTTATCCCGCGGGTACCGTCGGCCACAGGGGAAAAGACCGGCCCGGGCAAGCAGACACGGCCACCACCCCCAGAAACCACCCCGCCCGCCCCCACTCCCCCACTCCCCCACCCTCCCTTCCCCGTCCTTCCCCTCCCAGTGGGCCCGGGGACAGAATTAAGCGGGCCCCTCCGGTCACGGGCGCGTACGGCTCCGGCCCGTAACGGCACTGGGGGAGAGGGAAACTCCGCCCACGGACTCCGCTTCCCCCTCTTTTTTGCGGCCCTGCCCGGGGCGGGAGAGGAATATTCCCGTCACGCACTGCTCAAGACTCTTCCAAGGTGACGGTGGGAGAGTGGGGGAAATCCGCGGGAAGTGCATCACAGGCTTTCCGGCACGTCAAGGATTTCCCAGCCTGATTCGGCCCGCGGGTATTTCCGGATGCACGTCACAGCAGGGGATCGGGGGGCAATGAGGTTCAGATTGCTAGGGCCGCTGGAAGCGGTGGCGCCGGACGGGCCCGTTACCCTGGGCGGGACGAAACAGCGTGCGACACTCGGCTATCTGCTGCTGAACGCCAACCGGGTGGTCGCCACGAGCGAACTCGTCGAGGCCCTGTGGGAAGCGCAGGACGCACCCGCGACAGCCCGGAAGATCCTGCACAACGCGATATGGGGCCTGCGGACGATCCTGGCCGAAAGAGCGGGACCCCCGGCCCACGGCGCGCCGGAACTGGTCACCAAAGCACCCGGCTACCTGCTGCGGGTCAGCCCCGACGACGTGGACCTGCTGGTCTTCCGCCGGTGGGTGGCCGCCGGCCGGGCCGAACTCGCCGCGCCCGCACCGGAAGAGGCCTCCCGGCTCCTGAGGAAGGCACTGGACCTGTGGGCCGGCCCGCTCCTGGCCGATCTCGCCGAATCGGGAATCGCCTGGCCGGAACTGGACGCGGCCCGCCGGGACCGGCTCGACGTCCTGGAAGACTTCTTCGAAGCCGAACTGGAGTGCGGACGCCACCACGCGGTCCTCGGCGAGCTGACGATGATGGCCGAGGCCGAGCCCTGGCGCGAACGCGCCTGCGGACAGCTGATGCTCGCCCTGTACCGGTGCGGGCGGCAGGCCGATGCCCTGAACGTCTACGAGCGGGTGCGGTCCTCCCTGGTGGAGAACCTCGGCCTGGAACCGGGCCACGGCCTGCGCACACTCCAGCACGCGATCCTGACCCACGACCCCGCGCTCACCCCCCGGACCACCACTCCCCCGCACAAGACAGCGGACCACCCCCACAGAACCACCACCCCCACCACCCTCATCCCGGTCACCGCCCCCGCCCCCGCCCCCGCCCGGCAGGACACCACCGGACAGCCCGCCACCACCCCACCCGTGACACCCCCTCAGAACAGCACGGACGGGAACACGGGAACGGGCGGGGGCCGGGGCGGGGGCCGGGATGCGGACTCGGGCCGGGATACGGGTGCAGGCCCGGGGCCGGGTCCGGGTGCGGGCCCGGGCTGGGGCACGAGCTCGGGTCCGGGCCGGGGTGCGGGTTCGGGTCCCGGCCGGGGCGAGGGCTCGGGTCCGAGTGCAGGCCGGGGTGCGGGCTCGGGTTCGGGTGGGGGTGAGCGGATCGCGGTGAGTGCCCTGCTGGTGGGGCTCAGGCTGGGCAGCCTCGACGAGGTGGCCCCGGGGGAGATCGAGAGGGCCCTGCACACCGTCGAGGACGTCATCACCCGGTTCGGCGGGACCGTGATCGCCGCGATCGGATCGCTCACCCTGGCCCTGTTCGGTGTCCAGGGGGCCGGGGACGACGACCCCGAGCGTGCCGTCCGGGCCGCTCTCGCCCTGCGCGAGCGGTTCTCGGCCGACCCCCACACCGCGCTGAGGTCGGCGGTGACCACCGGCAGGGCCCTGGTCCGGATCAGCCCGGGCCCAGAGGCCGGGCGCCCCTCGGCCGTGGGAACCCTGCTCGACGACGCCCGCACAATGCTGGGACGGGTCCCCGACGGCGAGGTCTGGATGAGCGGCGCCGCCCGCCTGGCCACCGCGTCCACCGTCGCGGCCAAAGCCGCCGAGGACTCCTCCGGGGCCTGGCAGGTCCTGGGACTGCCGGGAGAGGAAGCCGCCTTCCGTACCGACCGGGAACACGAACTGGGCGTCCTCAACGGCCTGCTCGACTGGGCCCGGCACAGCTCGGTCCCCCACCTGGTGACCGTCCTGGGCGCGCCCGGGGTCGGCAAGTCCCACCTGCTCGCGGAGTTCGAGCGCAGTATCGCCGTGCAGTGCCCGGCCCCCGTACGGGTCCTGACCGCCCGGGCCACCGGCCAGGACGAGCCGCTGGCCGTGGCCGCGGTGATCCTCTCCCGCTACTGCGGGATCCTGGCCGGCGACACGGCCCGGGCGGCAAGGGCCAGACTCGCCGCGGCCGTCTGGCGCCTGCCCCTGCCCAAGTCCCGCCGCGCCCAGATGTACCAGGGGCTGCTGCCGCTGCTGCCCGCGGCCCGTGCCCCGGAGGAGACCGGCCGGCGGGAGGAGACCCTGAACGTATGGGCACAGCTCCTGACAGCGGCCGCCGCACTCGAGCCGGTCGTCGTCGTCATCGACGACGCCCACCGGGCGGCGGACGCCGTACTGGACCGGCTGGAATCCCTCTCCGACGGCGCCGGCACCGCCCCGCTCCTCACCGTCGCCACCGCCCGCCCCGAACTCCTGGAACGCCGCCCCGGCTGGGGCGGCGGGAAACACCGGGCATCGGCCCTGACTCTGCTGCCCCCGCAGACCACCCCCGCACACCAGCCCCCGCACACCCACCCCCAAACCCCCGCCCGCAAAAGGAGGATCACCGTGTGAACCCAAACCCCCCACACCCACCCCCCACCCCGCGCCGGGAACAGGAATCAGGAACAGCACGGGAAACGGGCAGCGCGCCGGCTGCTGGGGAGGGACCCACCCGATCACCGGTGGGTCCCTCCCCAGC
>NZ_JBHYVE010000031.1:0-88574 GCF_042750035.1 Streptomyces sp. NPDC059452 | reverse complement strand
CCAACGGCGCCCCGATGACAGCCATACCCAGAACCCCTGGGCCCTCCGATCTTACGAATGACCAGAGCGACCACCCTTGAAAGGTAGGACCCCTCGTGACCAGCACCAGCACCTCCCCCGCCGCCCTCGGCGTCCACTCCGAAGTGGGGCGGTTGCGCAAGGTCCTGGTCTGCGCCCCCGGGATGGCCCACCGCAGGCTGACTCCGACCAACTCCGACGATCTGCTGTTCGACGACGTGATGTGGGTGGAGAACGCCCAGCGGGACCACGCCGACTTCGTCTCCCAGCTCACCGAGCGGGGCGTGGAGGTGGTCGAGCTGCATGCGCTGCTCGCCGCCACCATGGCGATCCCGGAGGCCCGGTCCTGGCTGCTCGACCGGAAGATCGACGCGAACGAGGTGGGGCTCGGGCTGGTGGACGACGCCCGCGCCTTCCTCGACACCCTCACCCCGCGTCGGCTCGCCGACCATCTGATCGGCGGGCTGGCCACCGCCCATCTGCCGGACCCGTTCCGTTCGGCGTACCTGGGGCTGGCCCGGGAGGGGACGGGCGGGCGGGAGTACCTGATGCCGCCGCTGCCCAACACCCTGTACACCCGTGACACGACCTGCTGGCTCTACGGCGGGGTGACGCTGAACCCGCTCTACTGGCCCGCCCGCCACGACGAGACCCTGCTGATGAAGGCTATCTACACCTTCCACCCCGACTTCCGGGGGTCCACGGTCTGGTGGGGCGACCCGGAGAAGGACTGGGGGCGGGCCACCTTCGAGGGCGGGGACATCATGCCCGTCGGCAACGGCGTCGTCCTCATGGGCATGAGCGAGCGGACCTCCCGGCAGGCGATCACCCAGGTCGCGGTCGCCCTGTTCGAGCAGGGGGCGGCGGAGCACGTGATCGTCGCCGGGATGCCGAAGCTGCGCTCGGCGATGCACCTGGACACGGTGTTCACCTTCGCGGACCGGGACATCGTGACGCTGTACCCGCGCATCATGGACGGGGTGCATACGTTCTCGCTGCGGCCGTCCGACCGGGCGCCCGGGATCGAGATCACCGACGAGGGCTCCACCCCGTTCACCGAGGTCGTGGCCCGCGCCCTGCGGCTGCCGCGGCTGCGGGTGATCGAGACGGGCGGGGACGTGTACGCCTCCGAGCGGCAGCAGTGGGACAGCGGCAACAACGCGGTGGCCCTGGAGCCGGGCGTCGTCTTCACCTACGACCGCAACACCCAGACCAACGCCCTGCTGCGGCGGGCCGGGGTGGAGGTCATCACCATCGTGGGCGCGGAGCTGGGGCGGGGGCGGGGCGGCGGGCACTGCATGACCTGCCCGTTGATCCGGGACGCGGTGGTGTTCTGACGGCAACCAGGGTTACAGCCCCTGCGTCAAGCGGTGCAGTCTCAGCGCCAGTTGGATCTCCAGCGTGCGCGGCGGCTCGTTCCAGTCCGGGCCGAGGAGGCGGCCGATGCGTTCCAGCCGCTGCACCACGGTGTTCACGTGCACATGGAGCAGGGTCCTGGTGCGGGTGAGGCTCGCTCCCTGCGCGTAGTACGCGTCCAGGGTGGTGACCAGGTCCGTGCCGCGCGCCGTGTCGTAGTCCAGGACCGGGCCCAGCGTCCTGCGTACGTACCCGCCCAGGTCTGCCTGGTCGCCCAGCAGTACGCCGATGAAGCCCAGGTCCTCGATGGCCCCGCCGCTCCCGGTGCGGCCCAGCGCGCGGAGGGCGGAGAGGCAGCGGGCCGCCTCGCTGTGGGCGCCGGGCAGTTCGGCGGGACCGGAGGCGGGGCCCGCGGCGCCGACGGTGACGGGGCCGTCGGCCGCCTGGCCCAGTTCGGTGGCGAGCGCCTGGGCCTCGGGGCCGGGAGCGTCGGAGGGGGCCACCAGGACGACGTGGTCGTGGTGGAGGCCCGCCAGGCCGTCGCGGGTGTGGGCGCTCCGCGCGGCGGCGGCCAGCAGGCGGTGGCGCGGAGCCGCCTCGCTGTGGGCCACGAACACGCTGTGCGGGCGGCCCAGGTCGACGCCGAGGCGGCGGGCCCGGGCGGTCAGGGTGCCCGGGTCTCCGGTGCGCGAGAGCAGGTTGCCGAGCAGTTCTCCCCGTACCCGGTCCTCCGTCTCGGCGACCGAGCGGCGCAGCAGCATGAGGAGCGCGGTGACCACGCTGGCCCGTTCGAACAGCAGCCGGTCGGCGTCCGCGAGGTCCGCCCGGCCGGTCAGCGCGATCGAGCCGAGGAGTTCGGGTCCGGCGAGGACCGCACAGACCCAGGTGCCGTCGAGGGGGACGGCCCGGCCCCGGGCCCGGGAGGCGGCGACCGCCGGGGTGGGCGGGGGCTGCGGTCCGGTGCGGGCACGGGCGAGTTCGGCGCCGTCCGCGTCGTGGATGAGGATGCCGCCGTCCAGGATCTCGGCGAGGGCGGCGGCCACGTCGTCGGCTCCGCCGCCGCGCAGCACGAGGTCGGTGAGCTGGTCGTGGGCCTCCTCGGCCCGGCGCATCGCCTCGCTGTGCGTACGGATGGTCTCGGAGGCGGCGTTGAGGTCGACGAGCGCGGCCCGGGTCTCCTCCAGCAGCCGGGCGCCGTCGATGGCGATCGCCGCGTGGTCGGCCAGCGAGGAGAGCAGTGCCACCTCCCCCGCGCTGAACTCGCGGGGTGCGCGGTCGGCGGCGTACAGGACACCGATGACCCGGCTGCCCAGCCGCAGCGGTACGCCGAGGATCGCGCGCAGCCCCTCGTCCAGGACGGCGCTGTCGATGATGGTGGTGTGGTGGAAGCGGGTGTCGGCGCCGTAGTCGCCGGTCGCGTACGGGCGGGCCGTCTGGGCGACGAGTCCGCCGAGCCCCTCGCCCATCCCGAGCCGGACCCGCTGGAACGCCTCGGCCACCGAACCGTCGGTGACCCGCATATAGGTGTCGCCCGCCGCGTCGTCGTTGAGGGAGAGGTAGGTGACGTCGGTGCCGAGCAGCAGTTTCGCCCGGTGGACGATGGCCCGCAGCACGGCGTCCAGATCGCGCAGGGCCGCGAGGTCGCTGGCCGTGTCGAAGAGGGCGGTGAGCTGCGCCTCGCGGACCCGGTGCTGGCTGAGGGTGCGCCGGATGCGCAGCGCGACGGTGGTGGCCTCGGCGATCCCGGCCAGCTCGGCGGCGGTGGCACCGGCCTGCCGGGCGGTGGCGGCGGGCTGCTCGAACTCCTCGGCCGCCGCGCCCCGGGCCAGCAGGTCGAGCAGTCGGCTCAGGGCCGCTGCGGAGTGCGGGGGGCCGGGGGCTGTCACGCCGGTGAGCATACGGTGACCGGTCCGGGGGTCTGCGGGGGCAGGGGCCTCCCCCGTACCCCGTAAAGCCGCACCCCATAAAGCCGTACCCCGTGAAGCCGTGCGGTGCGGTGCGGCTTCACGGGGTACGGGGCGGGCGCGGGTTCAGCCGCCGAGCGTGAGCGAGTCCTTGCGGGCGGCGGCGGGCGGTGCGGCCGGGACCGAGTCCTCCAGGCCGTCCTTGGCCAGGTCGCGGCCCCGGGTCTCCTTGGCCAGCCAGACCGTCACCGCCGTGACCAGGGCGGCGAAGCAGAGGTAGAGGGAGATCGGGACGGACGAGCGGTAGTCCTTGAGCAGTTCGACCGCGATCAGCGGGGCGAGCGCGCCGCCGATGATCGAGGCGAGCTGGGAGCCCATCGAGGCGCCGGAGTAGCGGACCTTCGTGTCGAACATCTCCGAGATGAAGGCCGCCTGCGGCCCGTACATCGCCCCGTGCAGCAGCAGGCCGAGGGTGACCGCGAGGACGATGACCGGGAACGACCTGCTGTCCAGGAGCGCGAAGAAGGCGAAGGCCCAGACCGCCATGCCGAGGGCGCCGATCAGGGTGACGGGCCGGCGGCCGAGCCGGTCCGAGAGGGCGCCCCACAGCGGGATGGTGACGAAGTGGACCGCCGAGCCGATCAGTACGGCGTTGAGGGCGTCGCTCTTGGACATCTCCAGGTGCACGGTCACGTAGACGAGGAGGAAGGCGGTGAGGATGTAGTACGAGATGTTCTCGCCGAAGCGGGTGCCGATGGCGAGGAGCACCTCGCGCCAGCTCCTGCGGAACACCTCGACGACCGGGGGCTGTTCCTTGACGCCCGCGGCAGCCCGTTCCTGCGACTTCTTCTGCGCCTCCAGGAAGACCGGGGACTCCTCGATGGAGATCCGGATCCACAGGCCGATCATCACGAGGACGCCGGAGAGCAGGAACGGGATGCGCCAGCCCCAGGCGAGGAAGGTCTCGTCGGACTGGACGGCGGCGAGCAGCGCCAGGACACCGGTGGCCAGCAGATTGCCGCCGGGCGCTCCGGCCTGCGGCCAGGAGGCCCAGAAGCCGCGCCGCTTGTCGCCGCCGTGCTCGGAGACGAGGAGGACGGCCCCGCCCCACTCGCCGCCCAGCGCGAAGCCCTGGACCAGGCGCAGGACCGTCAGCAGGATCGGGGCCCAGACGCCGATGCTGGCATGGGTGGGGAGCAGCCCCATGAGGAAGGTGGCTCCGCCCATCATGAGCAGGCTGAGTACGAGGAGCTTCTTGCGGCCGATCTTGTCGCCGTAGTGGCCGAAGACGATGCCGCCGAGCGGACGGGCGGCGAAGCCGACCGCGTACGTCAGGAAGGCCAGCAGGGTGCCGACGAGCGGGTCGCTGCTGGGGAAGAAGAGCGAGTTGAAGACGAGCGCGGCGGCCGAGCCGTAGAGGAAGAAGTCGTACCACTCGATGGTGGTGCCGACGAGGCTGGCCGCGACGATCCGGCCGATGCGGCTGTTGCCGGGCGGGGCGGAGCTGGGGGAACCCATGGAACCCATGGTGAGTCACCGCGTTTCGTTGGCAGGTCTGTCAGGACGGGGGCGGACGCCGGGAACGGGGGGTCAGCGGGCGCCCCAGCCTCCGTCGACGGGGAGGGAGGCGCCGGTGATGTACGAGGTGTGGGGGCCGCAGAGCCAGACGCAGACGGCGGCGACCTCCTCGGGTTCGATCAGCCGCTTGATCGCGGACCGGTCCAGAAGGATGTCCGCGACGACCTCGCCCGGCGGGATGCCGTGCGCGGCGGCCTGGGCGGCGATCTGGCCCTCGACGAGCGGAGTGCGTACGTAACCCGGATCGACGCAGTTACTGGTCACCCCGTGCGGGGCACCCTCCAGGGCGGCGACCTTGCTCAGCCCCTCCAGGCCGTGCTTGGCGGCGACGTACGCGGACTTGAAGGGGCTGGCCCGCAGGCCGTGCATGCTGGAGACGTTGACCAGTCGGCCCCACCCCCCGGCGTACATGTGCGGCAGGCAGTGCCGCATCAGGAGGAACGGGGCGGTCACCATCACCTTCTGGATCAGCTCGAACCGGTCGGGCGGGAACTCCTCGATGGGCGCCACGTGTTGCAGCCCGGCGTTGTTGACCAGGATGTCCACGGCCCTCGGCAGCGCCCCGACCGCCCCTGCGTCGGCGAGGTCCACGACATGGGCCACCCCGCCGGTCGCGGCGGCGACGGCCTCGGCGGCGTCGGCGTCGCGGTCGGCCACGTGGACGAGGGCCCCGGCCGCGGCGAGCGCTCGGGCGGTGGCCCGTCCGATGCCGCTGCCACCGCCGGTGACCAGGGCGGTGCGCCCGCTGAGGTCCACGGCTCCGGCGCCCTGCGCCGAGGGAGCGGGCGCTGCGTGCGATTGGCTCGTCATGGCGGGAAACGCTAGAGACCGCCGGGCGGACATCCCATGGCACGGACCGCCATAGTGGGGGCGGTTGATGTGGGGGTGGCCACCATTCCCGGCGGGCCGGAGGCCCCAGCGGCGCTGCTCGTCCTGGTCGGCCCGGCGGAGGCGGACCGGTGGCCCCAGCGGCGCCAGCGGTGGCGGCCCGGTGGCCCCAGCGGAGGCGGACCGGCGGAAGCGGACCGGCGGTGACGCGCCGCCCTACCGCTCCCCGCGCCCCCGCTCCTTCGCCAGCCAGGGCCCGAACTCGCTCTCCAGCACCAGCCGACCCAGCTTGCGGTACTCCTGGAGCACCGCCGTGACGATCTGGTCCATGGCGAGCGGGGCCCGTGACTCCGCCGCGAGGTAGGCGGCGGTCACCGCGCAGGCCCGGATCGAGCCGCCCGCCAGCTCGAAGCGGTCCGCGCAGAACGCCAGGTCCAGCGCGGGATCGCGGGGGATGGAGGTGCCCAGGCAGCGGTCCCAGAGGGCGAGGCGCTGTTCGGCGTCCGGCATCGGGAACTCCGCGATCACGTCCAGGCGGCGGGTGAACGCCTCGTCCAGGTTGGCCCGGAGGTTGGTGGTGAGCACGGCGATGCCGTCGAAGGACTCCATGCGCTGGAGGAGGTAGGCCGACTCCATGTTGGCGTGCTTGTCGTGCGCGTCCTTGACCTGGGAGCGCTTGCCGAAGATCGCGTCGGCCTCGTCGAAGAGCAGGATGCCGTTGACGTCGGAGGCCTCGACGAAGATCCGCTCCAGGTTCTTCTCGGTCTCGCCGATGTACTTGTCCACCACCGTGGAGAGGTCAACGACATAGAGCTCCATGCCCAGTTCGCGCGCGACGACCTCGGCCGACATCGTCTTGCCGGTGCCGGACTCGCCCGCGAACATCGCGATGACCCCGCGCCCCCGGCCGCCGCCCGGCCGCATCCCCCACTGGCCGAGGACCTGTTCGCGGTGGCGGGCGCGGAGGGCGAGTTCGGTGAGCTGGGTGCGGGTGGCCGGGGGCAGGACCAGGTCGTCCCAGCCGACGGCGGGTTCGATGCGGCGGGCGAGCCGTTCGAGCCCGGCGCCGTTCTGGGCGCGGACCGCTGTGCGCAGGTCGTCCGGGTGGACCGGGCGCTGTTCCAGAACGGCCAGCCGGGTGGCCACGGTGGCGGCCTTGCGCAGTTGTTCGGGGTCGAGCCGGTAGGAGGCGGTGGCCTCGATGAGATGGTCGTCGTCGGCCGGTGCCTGTGCGTCCGGCAGGCCCACCGCCCTGGCCGCCTCGGCGAGCGCCTGCCGCCACTGCCGTGCCGAACCCGCCGGGCCCGGGGGCCGGACCGCCATCGGGACCGGGCTGTCGCGGGTCCACAGCGGGTCCCAGTTCTTCTTCCCGTACGCGATCAGGGGCGTACCGCTCAGCGCCGTACAGAGGGCGGCCAACAGGCGTGCCCCCTCCGGACGTTCAGGGGTGAGCGCTTCGATCGGGCCGAGGACGACGCCACTGTGGCCGAGACGGGCCTCGGCCGCCAAAGCCCGTACCGGCTCCGTCTGTTCGGTGGTCGCGGCGAGGGCCGCGATGTCGACCACGAGCGGGCGGCGGCCCGCCGCGACGAGCGCGTCGACGGCCAGCCCCGCCGGGTCGCCGCCCCGGTCGAGCAGATGCACCAGACCGCTGCCCGTGGCGAGCGCGGCGGTGATGCGCCGGATCTCGGGGCGCTCGTCCGACCCGTCGGCGGAGGCGGGGACATGGACGAGGCCGCGCAGCCGTCCGTCGGTCTCGTCGTCGCCGAGGAGATGGGCGGTGACCCGGTCGGAGACCCTCAAGGCCCTTGAGAGCAGCGGGCGTTCGGGGTCGCCGATCTCCAGCAGCCCGCCCGCGACGAGCGGGGCGGAGGGCTGGAACCGGAAGCGGCCGGAGCTCGCGGCGGGCAGTCCGCAGAGTTCCAGCGCCAGGCCGATGGTCGGGCGGCGGCGGGTGAGATCGTCGTTGAGGTAGCCGTAGAAGCGCTCGAACCGGGCGTCGACGTCCGGCGCCATCGCGACCAGCAGGAGCTCGACGTCGAGCTCCGCCAGTCCGAAACGGGCGGCCAGTCGGGCGAGCCGACTGTCCGGGGGCGCCGACTCCGTACCGTACGGCGGTTGCTCCGTACCGTAGGACGGCAGGGGTACGGAGGCGAAAGCGCCCCGCGACTCCAGGACGCGTTCGGCCGCCTCGGGGGTGAGGTACTGCCCCCGGTACGGGTCGTCCGGCTCCGGGTCGGTGGCGCGGCGGTCCACCACCGCGTGCCGGACCCGCTGCTCGACGCGGCCCAGCCGCTCCCACAGCACCTCGATGTCGGTCACCGCGCGGTCGGCGACGTCCCGGGCCGATGCGCTTTCCGTAGCCGCACGGTCAGCGGCCCCCGGGACCGATCCGTTCTCCGTCACCGTCATCGCGCCGCACTCCCCCGCTTGCGTCGGCCGGGCGGCAGTTGCCGTTCCCGTTCGGCGGCGAAGCCGTGTGCCTCCAGGTCGCCCGCCCCCTCGTACCGCAGGCGGCGGCCCGGGTCGTCGGCCGCCGTGCCGTCCACGGCGGGGGCGGCCTTCATCACCAGGCCCTCGGTGACCGGCGGGCCCGCGGGGGCCCGTTCCCCGGCGAGCGGGGCGAGGACCCGCAGGTCGATCGCGGCCTTGAGCTCGCCGCCGAGCGCGGACCACACGTCGGACGCGGACGGCCCGTCGGTGCGCGGGCCCGCCGCCTCCAGCTCCACGGTGAGGCCCAGTTCGGCGAGGCTGCCGGTGTGCATCCGGGCGGGCAGCACGTCCGTACGGACCAGGCAGCGCAACACCTCGGAGAGCAGGCGGTGTTCGTCCTGCGGGCGGTTGGTCCAGGCGGTGACCAGGTAGGTCAGCTCGAACCAGCGCGGCGGGGTCCGCCAGCCGGTGACCACGCCGTTCGCGTCGTGCTCCTCGGCCGTACCGGTCCGCCGCCGGGCCGCGTCCTCGCGGATGGCGTGCAGGAAGACGCTGATCGTGGGCGCGTTGCGCCGGGCCGACCAGTCCTTCGTGGGCGCGTCGAAGACCAGGTCGACCCCGCTCTCCTGGAGCCCGGCGTCCACCAGCAACAGCCGTAGCCCTTCGTCGACTTCGTGGATCATCGGCGGGTCACCTCGTCCGGCGGGGTGATGGTGCCGAGCACCACGAGGAAGTCCGTCTTCACCGGGCTGAAGCCGGGGCCCCTGGCCGTGATCGTGCGCGGCCCGGTCTGATCCTTGGCCAGGATGAGCAGTTGGGCGATGAACGTGCCGTCCGGGTTGGGGAGAGTCGGCGCGGCCGCCGCCGTGATCCCCGGGTTCCAGCTGAGCTTCACGGGCGCCCCGGGCGGGAAGTCCTTGCCGCGTACGGAGGTGACGAAGCCGGGCTTGCCGACGGCGGGCACCGCGATGATGCGGGGCTGGAGGATGCGCAGCGGGATACGGGAGACGTTGTCCCCGCGGTCCGCGTCCGTGCCGGTGGTGGTGAGGGTGGCCGTGATGCTCGTGCGCAGTGCGCGGTCCGGGGAGAGGACGACCCGTACGACGGTGGAGGCGCCGGGGGCCAGGTCGGGCAGCGCGCACTGGCCCGCCGTGCAGCCCGCCGGGAGCGGTCCGGCCGGGATGGTTCCGGGCAGGCCGAGCTGGAGGCGGAGGCCGGTGGCGGAGGCGTTCCGGCCGTTGCGCACGGTGTACGTGACGACGACCTTGCCGCCGACGTAGCCCGGGCTGGGCTGGGCCCGCACCACGACTCCGGGGCCTGCGAGGGGCGCGGGCGGCAGAGGGGCCGGGGGGCGGGCGGCGGGCGGTCGGGCGGCGGGCGGTCGGGGCTGGGCGGGGGCGGTGGTCGTGGGGGGAGGGGCGGAGGTACGGGTGGGCGTGGGGGTGGGCACAGTGACCGTGGGGGTGGGGGTGGGAGGCGTCGGGGTGGGGGTGGGGGGCGTGGGTGACGGGGTCGGCGGGGTGGGTGACGGGGTCGGCGGGGGCACGTCCTGGACCGGTACGAGCGTGCCGGTGGCGTTGTCCGTCGGGTTCGGGTCGAGCACGGCGCCGGTGACGGACCAGCCCACCGGCTGGTCGCCCCGCACCACCCCGGTCAGCTTGGCGGTGATCTCCACGCTCGTACCGGGCAGGACGGTACCCAGGTCGCACTGGGGTGAACCCGCCCCGCACGTACCGGCGTCGGTGGTCAGCTCCTCCAGCCGTACGCCGGGCGGGGCGTCGGCCGTGAACGTGGTGCCGGGCGAGGGCGAGGGGCCGTGGTTGACCACGGTGACCTTCACCTCGACCGAGGAACCGACCTCCACGGCAGGCCCGTTGGGCGGCGCGGTGACAGCCAGGTCGACCGACTGCTGGTAGCTCGGCTCCTTCTGCCGTCCGGCGTGCGTGTTGTCGAGCGGCGCCAGCTCGCCGGAGGCGAGGTCGAGGACGGAGAGCTGCTCCATCGAGTTCGGGGCGAGCTCCCGGCGGGAGGTCAGCACGATCCGGCTGCCGTCCGGGGACCAGGCCACATCGCGGGGCTGGAAGGGGCCGGTGGAGGTGGTGTCGGGGATCTCCTGGTCGCAGCCGTCGGGGTTGTCCCGCTGGGAGGAGGGGAGCACGACCCGGCAGCCGCCGCCGCGCAGGGGCTTGATCAGGATCCCGGCCCGCTCGTTGATCCGGCCGCCGCCGTCCTTACGGTTGAAGGCCACCTTCGTACCGTCCGGGGAGAACGCCGGGCTGTCGTCGATGACTTCGCAGTCGCCGTAGCAGATGGTGGCGCTGAGGTCGCGCTGCTGGTCGAGCCGGTCCACCGGGACGACCCAGATGTGCTTGTTGCCGCCGTGGCCGTTGATCACATGCGTACGGGTGAAGGCGAGGTTGACGCCGTCGGAGGACCAGGTCGGCTGGGCGTCGCTGCCCTGCTGCTCCCCCTCGGGCGGACGGACCTCGTCCAGGATCTCGCCGGTCGCGACGTCGGCGATGAGGATGCGGCCCGGTCCGGCCGCCCCGCCGACGCCGCCGGGCGAGGTCCGGGTGAAGGCCAGCTTGGTGCCGTCGGGCGAGAAGGTGGGGTCGGTGTCCCAGTCCAGGTCACCGCGTCCGGCGAGCGGGAGGGCTTCGGCGTTGGTGCCGTCGGCGTCGACCATCCAGATGCGCAGGACGCGGGCGTCGGCGGGGCCCTCGAAGCGGGTCACGACGATGCGCCGGCCGTCGGGGGTGTAGTTCTGCCGCTCGGTCCACGGGTCGTACCCGGCCGCCGGGTTGAAGAGCGGGTCCTGCGCGGGATCGGTGTTGGTGCGGGCCGCCGGGTCCTCGCGGAGGATGGTGAGCCCGAGGTCACGGGGGTCGGAGCCGTCCTGGCGTACGTCCTGGAGCGTGACGGTGTTCGCGGCCTCGGCGGTGATCCGGGCGACGACGACGCTCCCCGAGTCGGCGGGGCCGAGCCAGGTGGGCGAGGCCACCTTCCGGTCCTCGGTGAGCAGTTGCCGCGGGGTCTCGTCGACGAAGGCGGTCACCCGGTAGACGTGGTCGAAGTCGTCGCAGCCGCAGACGTGGAAGGGGCTGAGGAAGAGAACGCCGTCGCCGTCCGGCAGCCAGCTGACCGAGTGGCTGCCCCACTCGGCGTGGTCCCCGGCCAGCAGCGGCCGGTCGGTGCCGATGCCCTCGGTGACGCGGAGCCGGTTGCCCTTCTCGGGGTCGGGGTCGGTGACGTGGGTGTACGCGACACGGCTGCGGCGGGTGTCGTCGTCCACCGGGTTCCAGGACGGGTCGACCGCGTCGCCGGGCGGTCCGTCGCTGATCCGGGTCCGGTCGCCGCCCGCGAGGGCCTGCTCGTATATCTGCCAGCCCAGCGAGGTGTCGCCGTCGCAGGCGTACGCGATCCGGGTGCCGTCCGGGGAGAAGGTCGGGGACTCCTCGTTGTCGGGGGTGTCCGAGAGCCGCCGCAGGTCCGAGCCGTCGACGCCGACCGCCCACAGGTCGCGCTGGGTGCCTCCGCCGGGGCCACCGGGCTCCGCCGAGTCGAAGACCACGGTCCGGCCGTCCGGGGAGAGTTCGGGGTTCGCCGCGTCCCGGTCGGTGGTGAGCCGGCGTACGGTCCCGTCGGCGTCGCGCACGTACACCTGGGGGCGCACGCTGTCGCGGAGGCTGGTGAAGACGAGCACCCCGCCGCGTGCGGAGGGGTCCTCGTCGTAGTGGACCGGGCCGGTGTCCCCGAAGAGCGGCTCGCTGCCCTGCGGGTCCGCGACGCGGCCGAGGCTGCGGTGCTCCGTACCGGCGAAGGCGATGCGCCCCGCCTCCGCCGGGTCCAGGTCGGCTGCCGCCGCCGGGGCGAGCCTCGGCGCCCCGTGCGGGGCGGAGGCGGAACCGACGACCAGCAGCGGCGCCAACAGCACCACCGCGCCCGCCAGTCGGCTCCACCGGGAATGCTTCGCCGGGCCAGCAGTGCCGGTCACGGCCCACCTCACAGTCTGTTGATGACGCTCCACCGTCGAGCATCGCGCTCGCGCGGGTCAGGAAGACAGGCCCCGAGTACCCGGAGCGGGGGAAGGAGCCGCTGCCCTTTGCGGCGCCCACCCCCGGCCCCGTCCTCGCCCCCGGTACCTCGGGGAGGGGATCAGATCAGCCCGTGCCGCATCGCATAGCCCACCGCATGGGCCCGGTTGCGCAGTTCGAGCCGGGTCGCCACCTCGTGCAGCACGTTCTTGACGGTGCGTTCGGAGTACGAGGTCTTCTGCGCGATCTCCGAGGTGTCGAAGCCCTCCGACACCAGCCGGATCATCTCCGCCTCGCGTGCCGTCAGGGTGGAGAGGGTGAGGCCCCGGGGGTCCAGGACCGTCCGCTGGAGGCTGCTGACATGGTCAAGCAGCTTGCCGAGGAGGTCGCCCGGGAGAACGCCCTCGCCGTTGGCCATCGCCTTGACCAGGTGGATCAGCCGGTCCTGGTCGGCCTCGCCGCGCCGCAGCACGGCGGCGACCCCGCACTCGATCATGGTCTGGAGCGCACCCGACTCGAAGAAGCCGACGACCAGTCCGGTGCGGGTGGAGGTGTTGCGCTGGAGGCGGTGCAGGAGCTGGACGGTGGCCTCGTCCACCATGTCCACCACCACCAGGGAGACCTGGGCCTTCTCCGCCTCGGCCTCCGGTATCAGTTCTATCTCCGGCCGCATCCGCAACTGGTGGACCATCCCGGTCTGCAGGATCAGGTCCTCCGCGTACACCGCCACGGTGACCCTGCCGCCGGTCCCGGCTCCGGGGACGGTGCGCGCGGTGCGCGCGGTGCGCTGCGCCGTACCGGGCCTGCGGTACTGCCCGTGCTCCGTCGTTCTGCTCTTCGTCTCTGCCATCGTCATCTCTGCCATCGTCATCGTTCCGCGCCGTCCTTCTCAGGTTCTGCCGCCCGATATGTCTTCTCCGCACTCGACCGCACCGGTCTTCGGCAGGGGGCGCGGGCCCGGGTCGGGGTCGTGGGGCCACCGGGCCGGTGTGCGTCCGGGGCATCCACCCTGCCCGCTCGTTGCCCTCGCGACCCTGCTGCGCAGCCGCCCGGGCGGCTTACGGTCGCAGGGTGACCACATCTGCCGAACTCGAAATACCCGCGGTGACGGTGTCGCCCGGCGGTACCGCGACGACGACCCTGACCGTGCGCAACGACGGTGACATCGTCGAGGCCTACACGCTCGAAGTCGTCGGCGACTGCGCCGCGTGGAGCACCGTCGAGCCGGCCCGTGTGTCGCTCTACCCGGGCACCTCCGAGACGGTGACGCTCACCTTCGCCCCGCCCCGCTCCCACGAGGTCAGGGCGGGCGAGACTCCGCTGGCCGTCCGCGTACTGCCCGCGGAGCACCCGGAGTCGGTGGTGGTCCCGGAGGGCACGGTCACCGTCGAGCCCTTCCACGAGCTGCGCACCGAGCTGGAGCCGCGCCGCCGCAGGGGCTGGCTGGGCGCCCGCTTCCGTACCGCCGTACAGAACAGGGGCAACACCCCCGTCGACGTCTCCCTCACCGGCAAGCAGGCCGGGGAGGAGCTGCGGCTGGGCTTCACGCCGGCCCAACGGCGGCTGGAGCCGGGCGAGTCGGCCGAGGTACGGCTCAAGGTCCGTGCGGGCAAGCTGATCTGGTTCGGCGAGCCGGTCACCTGGCCGTTCGAGGTGGAGGCCGCCGAGACCGTCAGGGCCGCCGCCACGGCGGATGCCGGAGGTACGGAGACCGGGGGTACGGAGGCCAGGGGCGCGGCCGGAGGTACGGGGGCCGGGGTCGAGGCGCCCGTACGGCTGGAAGCCGACCGACCCGAGTCCGTACGGCCGGAGCCGGTCCCCGGAGAGTTCCTCCAACTGCCCGTTCTGCCCAAGTGGTTGCTGATCCTGCTGGCCGCTCTGCTGGCGCTGCTGCTCGCCTGGTTCGCGCTGGTCCGCCCCGCCGTGGAGAGCACCGCGAAGCAGGCGGTGACCGAGGCGGCGGAGGAGGAGGCCGCCCGCGGCGAGCAGCAACAGGGTTCGGCAACGCCGGGCGGCCCGGACAACCCGGCCGGAGGCCAGGGGCAGGGCACCGGCCCGGACGGTTCGACCGCGCCCGGCGCCACCGGGGGCACCGGCACCGGTACGGGAACAGGGATGGGCGCCGGTCCGGGCGGTACAGGGGCCGGGGGCACCCAGCAGAGTTCCGCGACGATCGACGTGGAGACCGATGCCGGGGACGACAACGCCGGGACGTACAAGGTTCCGGCGGGCAAGGTGTTCGGCATCACGGACCTCGTGGTGGCGAACTTCCAGGGCGACGAGGGAGTACTGACCATCTCCTTCGGAGAACGGAAGATCACCACCATCGCGCTGGAGACCTTCCGCAACCAGGACTACCACTGGGTCACCCCCATTCAGATTCCGGAGAACGCCACGGTCACCGCTGCCGTCACCTGTGCCAAGCCCGGCACTCCGGCGACCGGAACGCAGGCCTCAGGCTGCCATCAGGTGATTAACGTCAGCGGTGTACTGAGCGATCTCGCACCGTAGAACGCGGAAACGGCAGCACGGTGCGCCTCGCTCCCGCCCGTCGGTGACGACCTTTCGGTGACGACAACAGCAGAAACCGGCCCCCGGGGGAAACCCGGCGTGCCGGGCGATGGCGGATTCATCTTCCCGAATACGCCAAAGGTCTACACCAATTCGGTCACCTGCGACGCCGACAGCCCAAGAAGAATATCCGGTTCCGGCGGGCCCGAACACGAACGGGCCTGTCCAGAGCCGCTCCTGACGCTCCGACGACATTCGACGACAACCAGCGGGCGCCCGATCGGAAGGTCCGGGCGCCCGTTTCCGTCGGCGTAACCGGGCCGGAACATCACACCTTCTGGGCGCATTCTGGCCGAATCCCGTCAGTCCGCTGCGATTCCCGGGCCGACCGCGTACGTTTTTCGACCACGCGGGGTTCACTACGGAAAAGAGATACCGAACACACTCGGGACGCGAACCGGAACCTGCCACTCCGGTGAATCCTCCGAAGACGGCCGGCGCGGAAACCGTTCCGCAACTCCTTCCGCAACCCGCTCCGTAACCCGCAGTTCGCCTTCTCTTCACTTGAAGCCCACCGGAATACCCCATACCCGCCGCTCCGCGCGAATACGGGGACGGCTGCGGGAAGCGGGCGGGAAGCGGCTGCGGTCCGCCCGCCAAGGGCAGCGTTTCCCACCGGGCAGGTGCCCGGGAAGGCAGTGTCCTTGCCCCGCGCCCAGGACTTCCGGACCTACTCCCCGCCCTCCCCACCGGGCAAGACTGACCGGTGAACGAGTGACCACCCCGAAGGAGCGAGCATGCCGTCGTACCTCACCCCCGGTGTATACGTGGAGGAGGTGCAGTCCGGAGCGCGGCCCATCGAGGGAGTCGGCACCGCGGTCGCAGCCTTCGTCGGCTTCGCCGAGACGGGCCCCTTCCACCAGCCCACGCTGGTGACCAACTGGGACCAGTACGTCCAGACGTTCGGCACCTTCACCGCCGACACCTACCTCACGCACGCCGTCTACGGCTTCTTCGCCAACGGCGGCGGCGCGGCCTACATCGTGCGCATCGGCGGCCCCGCCCAGGGCGCGTCCGGCTCCACGGCACCGGGAGCGGTCGCCCAGGCCCCGGCCCCCACCGCGCTCGGCGGCTTCCTCATCTCCGCCAAGTCCGGTACGGGCGACGGCCTCTCCGTCGAGATCGCCGACCCCGAGGGCGAGAACCCGCCGGAGGACCGCTTCCGGCTGCTGGTCCGGCAGGCCGGCAAGGTCGTGGAGACGTACGACGTCTCCACCCGCAAGAACGTCAAGGGCTACCTGGTCACCCAGGCCCGCGACTCCAAGCTGATCCAGGTCACCGAGCAGCCCGGCACGGCCCAGAGCCGCCCCGAGAAGCAGACCGTCGCCCTCGCCCCGGCCACCGGCGCCCCCGGTTCCGGTGTGGCCCGGCTCGACGCGGCCGAGTACGTCGGTGACGCCGCCGCCCGCACGGGCTTCTCCGGCCTGGAGTCGATCGACGAGATCACCATGGTCGCGGTCCCGGACCTGATGAGCGCCTTCCAGCGCGGCGAGATCGACGCCGAGGGCGTCAAGGCCGTACAGCTCGCGGTCATCTCGCACTGCGAGCAGATGGGCGACCGGGTCGCCGTCCTGGACACCCCGCCGGGCCTGAACGCCCAGCAGGTGCGCACCTGGCGCAACGACGAGGCCGGTTACGACTCGCGGTACGCCACCCTCTACTACCCCTGGGTCAAGGTCTTCGACCCGGCGAGCGGCCGCAACTCCCTGGTCCCGCCGAGCGGTCACGTGGCCGGTGTCTGGGCACGCAGCGACAGCGAGCGCGGCGTGCACAAGGCGCCCGCCAACGAGGTCATCCGGGGCGCGGTCGACCTGGAGATCCGGCTCAGCAAGGGCGAGCAGGACCTGCTGAACCCGATCGGCGTCAACTGCGTACGGGCCTTCCCCGGCCGGGGCATCCGCATCTGGGGCGCCCGCACCCTCTCCTCCGACCCGGCCTGGCGCTACCTCAACGTGCGCCGCCTCTTCAACTACCTGGAGGAGTCGATCCTGATCGGCACCCAGTGGGTGGTCTTCGAGCCGAACGACGACCGCCTCTGGTCGAGCATCCGGCGCAACGTCACCGCCTTCCTCACCGAGGAGTGGCGACGCGGTGCGCTGTTCGGCCGCACGGCCGAGGAGGCGTTCTACGTCCGCTGCGACCGGAGCAACAACCCGCAGGAGTCGATCGACCTCGGCCAGGTCGTCTGCGAGATCGGCGTGGCCCCGGTGAAGCCCGCGGAGTTCGTGGTCTTCCGCCTGGCCCAGTTCTCGGACAGCACGAGCCTCATCGACGAGTGACCCTCGCGGTCCTCCTCACCCCCTTCATCCTTCATCTTCACTAGCGGAACAGGTGACACACAGTCATGGCAGAGGGCGACGCTCTTTCCACCCACGTATTCGGCGTGCAGCTCGGCGGCTATCTCGTGGAGTCCATCCAGGAGATCAGCGGCATGACCGTCGAGGAAGAAGTCGTCGAGGTCCGTCAGGTGACCGCCGAGGGCAAGCAGATCATCCGCAAGCAGCCCGGCGCGCGCCAGGCGGGCGAGGTGACGATCACCCGCGGGCTCGACAAGAGCAGCGAGTTCACCACCTGGATCAAGGAGACGCTCAACAACGGGGCCGTCGACACCGCGCGCCAGAACCTCACGATCGAGATCAAGGACTCGACCGGTGAGACCGTCCGGCGCATCCAGCTGATGCAGGGCTGGGCCTCCAAGTGGGAGGGCCCCTCCCTCAAGGCCGGCGAGTCCAGCGCGGCGACCGAGACGGTGACCATCACCTTCGAGGAGATCGTGGTCGAATGAGGCGCCGGACCGTTTCGCCGGGCAGCGGCCTCGAAGAGGTCCTGGACAACCTCGCCGCGGCGCCCGCCGCGCGCGAGGAGATCTCCGCGCCCGCTCCCGCCCGCTCCCGCGAACGGGACACGCTGCAGACGGAGTTCACCTTCGAGCTGCCGCGCGGGTACGTCGACGACGAGGGCCAGGTGCACCGCAGCGGCACCATGCGGCTCGCGACGGCCCGGGACGAGCTGCGCCCGCAGATCGACCTGCGGGTGAAGGAGAACCCGGCGTACCTGTCCGTGGTGCTGCTGAGCCAGGTCATCACCCAGCTCGGCACGATCACCGATGTGCACGCGGGGGTGGTGGAGCGGATGTACGCCACCGACGTGGCGTTCCTCCAGGACTTCTACCGCCGCATCAACAGCGAGGGCCACACGCACGCGGCGGTGACCTGCCCGCTCTGCCACGGCTCGTTCGAGGTGGACCTCTCGGGTGGGCGCCTGGGGGAATCGTGACGTACGCGCTTCCCCGGTTGCGGGAGGAGATCGCGTACGTCGCCTACCACTTCCATTGGCAGCGTGAGGACATTCTCGACCTCACCCACGCTGAGCGTCAGCAGTGGGTGCGGGAGATAGCGCGGATCAACACCCGCGTCAACGAAGGCGGGTGATCGTGTGGGGCTCGGGGACTGGCTGCGCCGAACGGACAGGCAAGGGCCCGGCACGGCCGCGCGGGAGGGTGCCGGTTCCGGTGCTGCCGGGGCCGGTGCTGGTGTCGGTACCGATGGCGGTACGGGCATGGGTACGGGTGCCGGTGCGGGCGGCGGTCCGGTGCCGGAGGCCGGGGCCGCCGTCGCGGGCGGTGGTCCGGCGGGCTCCGGCGGTTCCGGCGGCGACTGGGACGGCGGCTGGCGGCAGGTCGCCCCGCCCGCGGTGACCGTCGCCCGGTCCTCGATCGGGGTGAGCGACGGGCTGCGGTTCCGGTCCCGGCTCGCCTCCTGGCAGAACCCCACGTTCGGCGGCGAACTCGGCCACGCCGTACTGCCGTCCGCCCCTGTGGGCCTCATCCACGGCGTGGCCCGCCCAGGCGCCGCACGTTCGGCCTCGCCCGGGGGGCCGCTGCTGCTGCGGGCCGCCCGGACGGGGGCGGAGGAGGTGGCGGCGGAGGCGCCGGGGAGTGCGGAGACTACGGGGGCTTCGGGGACTGCGGGGACTGCGGGGACTGCGGGGAATCTGCCCGCTGCGGCGACCGGACGCGCGGGTGGGCGGAAGCCGGGGCGGAGTGCCCCGGTCCAGCGGTCGGGCGGCACGGCGTCGAAGACGGTACGGGGGTCGGGGGCGGGGTCTGCTTCCGGTACGGGTACGGGTGCGGGTACGCCGACCGTGCAGCGTGCGGTGAGCAGCGATGCGGCTTCGGCTCCTTCGGAAGCTGTCGCCCCTGCCACGGACCCGGCCCCTTCGGCTTCGGCTTCGGCTTCGGTGCAGCGTGCGCGGCTTGCTGCTGTACGGCCCCGACGTACCGCACCGCCCCTGACCGTCGCCCGGCGCCCGGCGATGCGGCTGCGGCAGATCACCGGGCTGCCGCCGACCGCCCCCGCCACGCCTGCCGCCGCGTCCGCACCGGCCGCTTCCGGCACCAGCACCAGCACCACCACGAACACCGTGCAGCGGAGCACACCCGCTCGGCAGGAAAGCTCCGGCCGACAGCCGACTCCTCCCCAGGCTGCCGAGTCCATACGCCCCGCCCTGGGCAAGCCCCTGCGGGAACTGCCCTCCAGGGCCGTACCCTCCGGCCCCACAGGGCAAGGGCAGGTCGTGCCGCCCGCCCCGGCAGGGCAAGAAGCAACGGTCATGCCGGTGCTCCAGCGCCCGACCTCGGAGGCAGCAACGGCAGCTTCACCCGCCCCCGCACCTGCGCCGAAGCAGTCACAGCAGTCGGGCCCGGCGTCGGCACCGACGCCGAAGACGCCCAAGACGCCCAAGGCGTCGAGCCGTCAGCAGACAGCCCCGGAGGCTCGGTCCCAGACCGCACCCAGAACCCCGCAGCCCCCCACCCCGGCCCCGGCACGCACACCAGCAGCAGCACCCACACCGGCATCGGCACCCATCCAGAGGGCTCCGGCTGCGCACACAGGGCAGGCACCGGCGTCCGCCCCGCACCAGGCTCAACGCCCCGGCGCCCCCGAACCCTCGCAGCCCGCCGACACGTCCGGCCCCCGCGCCCGTACGCGAGGCGGGATCGGCACGCCCCTCGCCTCGCTCCCGCCGACCGCCCGGCTCCAGGGTGACGCACCCCTCCTCGGCGACCGTCGTCGTACGCAGCCGGGTCGTCCCTCGGGCCCACCGACTCCCCCGAGCACGCCCCCGCAGGCCGCCACACCATCGGCCTCCCCCAGCACGCCCCCCGGGATGCCGGTCCGCTCGGCCGCGCAACCGTCCCCCGTACAGCGGGCAGCAGTGGACGGCGGGCACTCCCACACGCGTACGCAGACGAGTCCGGGTTCGGGTCCAGGCGCGCCCACCCCCGGCACCGCTACTCCCCCGGCCCCGGTCCGTATCCGGAACATCGGCCCGCAGCGGATGGGCGGGCAGGCCACCTCCCCTTCCTCCCCTGCCACCGTCCAGCGCTCGCGCACCCTGCTCTCGGGCAGGTCCCTGAAGGTGAACACCGGTTCCGCCGAAGGGTTCTCGGCGGCCCCCGCGACGACGACGGCAGGCGGCAGCCCGGCCCGCCCGGTCGTGGCGGCCACCTGGCGCCGCGACGTACAGCAGCCGGGGCCCACCACCAACGGGCCCGGCGCGACACCGGGACCCGTAAACACCCAGACCGGAACCGCCCCAACGGGCAACGCCCGGCCCGGAAACCGCCGGACGCCCCCGGGTGCGACGCCCCAGCACACCGCACCCCGCACCCGCCCCGCCGCACCCGCCACGCCGCACCGAACCACCAGCCCGGCATCGGCCTCGGCCACCCCGACGGTGCCCGGCCCCACCGTCCAGCGGACCGCGCACGGAACCCCCACGCCCCGCCGCACCACCACCCACGACGGCAACAGCAGCAGCCCAAGCGCCACCACCGCCACCCCCAACACCCAGCGCCCCAGCGGCAAGCCCCCCAAGGGCGGCGGGTCCACCGTCGGCGGCGCGCTCATGCGGCTCGTGCAGCGGCGTACGGTACGGGGCTCGGCGACGCCCCCTTCGCCGTCGTCCAGCCCCACCGCCCGGGCAGCGGGCTACGCACCGTCGCCGTCCGGCCCGGCCTCCTCCGGCCCGGCCGACCGGCACAGCCCGCAGCCGCCCGCCACCCGGCCCGCACCCCCCAAGCCCACCTCCCCGTCCATGCCCCCCATGACCTCCATGACCTCCGGGGCCTCCACGGCCTCCGGCACTTCCACGGCCTCCGTGGCGTCGGCGTCCACGACCGCCTCGGCACCCCCGCGCCCCGCCCCCGGCTCCCCGGCGCCCCGCCCCACCTCCCAGGCCCGCCCGGTCCCGGTCGTCCGGCCCCATCCGCCCGCGGCGCCCCAGGCCGGAGCCACCGTCGTACCCGTCCAGCGGATGCCGTTGCCGGTGGTGCCCGACCCGGCGGGCCCTCCGCCCGCCGGTCCCGCGCCCGGTGGCGGCACCCCTCCGCAAGGGCCGCCGCCCCTCTCCGTACGGGTCCCACCACGCCCGACCACCGCAACCACCGGCACCGGCACTGGCACCGCGACGCATCCTCAGGCCCACGCCCCCGGTCGCCCCCCGACCCAGGCCCAGGTCCTCCAGCGCGCCGCCGCCCACGCGGGCATCACCGGAGTCCCGGTCAAAGCGGTCCCGCCGAAGGGCGCTTCGCCGAAAACCGTCCAGCGGACAGGCGCCGACGAGACCGCCGAAACCGCCACGGGAAACGGAAACGCGGGAAACACGGCGAACGCCGTAAACGCAGGCACCAACGCCGCCGCCCGCATCACCGGCGCCGAGATCGAGGAGCTGGCCCGCCGCCTGCTCGACCCCGTGAGCCGGCTCATCCGCGCCGACATGCGCCGGGGGCGGGAGCGCGCCGGGCGGCTCCACGACGGCCGCCGCTGACAACGTCCCGCCCACCCGGCACCACCCGCAGGAACCGCACCAGCAGAGAAGAAGAGAAGAAACGGCATGACGGACAACATCTTCGCGACGAGCGTGTTCTTCAAGCTCGTCATCGGCGGCAGCGACCTGGGGGCCTTCCACACCTGCTCGGGCCTGGGCGCCGAGGTGGAGATGGAGACGTACGCCGAGGGCGGCAACAACGGGTTCACCTGGCAGCTGCCGGGGCGCATCACCTGGACCAACATCACGCTGACCCGCCCGGTCACCGCCGACACGATGAAGATCGCGCGCTGGCTGAACGAGACGATCCAGCGGGTCGAGCCCAAAGACGGCGAGATCGTCGCCCTGCGGCCGGACCTCAGCCGGATCATCAGCTGGCAGATCCAGGGCATCGTGCCGGTGCGCTGGCAGGGCCCGTCCTTCGACCCCGCCAACTCCCAAGCAGCCATAGAGACGTTGGAGATCGCGCACGAGGGACTGGAGCCCTCCTGATGCATCGTCACATGACCATCCCCGCCATGACCGCTCCCGCAGACCAGGAAGGAGGAACGCCATGTCACTCTCTCTCCGTGCGAGCCGTGCGCGCGCCCAACTGACCATCATGGAGCCGCCGTCGACGGTCGGCGCCAAGCCGGGTGGCCGACTCGCGCAGCTCACCCTCCAGTTCAACCCGTCCAAGCTGTCGCTGAGCAAGAGCACCGAGTGGCGGCGTACTCCGTCGCGGATGGCCGGACAGTCCGCGCTGCCCGAATTCGTCGGGAGCGGGCCCCGGTCGCTCTCCCTGGAGGTCTTCCTCGATGCGACGGCCACCCATGACAACTCCGTGGAGAAGGCGGTGGAGCAGCTGATGACCGCCTGTGTGCCCACGCCGACCAGCCTCGCGCGCAAGACGCCGGCCAGCCCGTGGGTGCGGTTCGACTGGGGCACGTCGAGGACGACCTCGTTCGACGGCGTACTCTCCAACCTCTCCGTCTCCTACACCCTGTTCGACGTGGACGGGAAGCCGCTGCGCGCCACGTGTTCGCTCTCCATCGAGGAGGCGAGCGTCGACCCGGCGGGCCAGAACCCCACCTCGGGTTCGAAGGAGGCCCGGCGCACGCACCGGGTCGTGGCCGGGGACAGCCTGCCGCTGCTCGCCTGGCGGGAGTACGGCGATGCCACCGCTTGGCGGACCATCGCGGAGGCCAACGGCATCGACAACCCGATGCAGTTGGTCCCGGGCAGCGAACTCCTCGTGCCCGGACTGGAAGACCACCTCGCGGAAGACCACCTCGCGGAGGGCCGCCGATGAGCCCCGCGTCCCCGGGGCGTTCCTTCGCCGCCGATCCGATCGTGGAGATACCCGCCGAACTGCCGCTGGGCTGGGCCGCCCAGTTGGTGAGCTGTGTGGTCGACGAGAACGTCGGGCTGCCGGACACCGCCGTGCTGATGTACCGGGACCCGGACCACGATCTGCTCAGCGAGAGCGGGATCACCCTCGGCACTCCGCTGAAGATCTCCGTGGTCACCGTGCAGGAGCGGGTCCGGGAGCGGCTGTTCACCGGGGAGGTCACGGCGATCGAGCTGGACCACGACACCACCGGCACGTTCACCGTCATCCGCGCCCTCTCCAAGGCGCACCGGCTCCAGCGCGGCCGGAAGGTGGTGGCGTACCGGAACATGAAGACGGCGGACATCGTCCGCAAGGTCGCCGCGGGCGCCGGGCTGACCTGCGGCAAGGTCGAGGCCGCGCCGATCACGTACAAGCAGCTGACCCAACCCAACGTCTCCGACTGGGAGTTCCTTCAGCACCTGGCCGCCGAGAGCGGGGCGCAGGTGCGGGTGGACGACGAGGGGGTGCTCCAGTTCACCAGGCCGAAGCCCGCCTCATCGGCGCCCTCGCCCGACACCCGGGCGGCCAGGAATCCGATGGTCCTGGAGTACGGGGACAACCTGCTCTCCCTGCGGGCGGTGGTGACCGGCGCGGACGGGGCGGGCGATGTGGAGGTGCGCGGCTGGAACATCGACACCAAGACGCGGCTGGTGGCGCGGGAGCAGTCCGTGCGCAGCGACACCGTGACCCCGGGGATGAACCCGTCGGTGGCGGCCGGGGCGTTCGGGGCGAGCGCCCGGGTGACCGTCGCCGACACCCCGTACCGGACCCAGGCGGAGACCACGGCCGTCGCCGGGGCGGTGGCGGCCTCGGTCAGCTCGGGCTTCGGGGAGATCGAGGCGGTCGCCTTCGGCAACCCCCAACTGCGGGCCGGGGCGCCCGTGGCGCTCGGCAACGTCGGCCCGACGTTCTCCGGCCGCTACACCGCCACCGCCGCCCACCACGTCCTGGAACCGGACGGCGGCTACCGCACCACGGTGATCGTCAGCGCCTCGCCCGACCGCTCGCTGGCCGGGCTGACCGGCGGCGGGGCCCCCTCGCGCGGTCCGCGCATGCCGGGGCTGGCGATCGGCGTGGTCACCGACATCCGCGAGGGCAAGGGCCAACGGGGCTGGGTGCGGCTGAAGTTCCCCTGGCTCGACGACACGTACGTGACCGACTGGGTCCGTACGGTGCAGTGGGGCGGCAACGGCGGCGGCGGGGTGTTCAGCCCCGAGGTCAACGACGAGGTGCTGGTCGGCTTCGAGCAGGGGCTGCTGGACAGCCCGTACGTCCTGGGCGGGCTGTACAACGGCATCGACCGGCCCTCCGAGCATGACGTACCGCTCGTCGACAAGACCAGCGGCAAGGTCAACCGCCGTTCCCTGGTGTCCCGTTCGGGTAACCGGCTGGAGTTGCTGGACACTCCGCGCGGCCCGTCGGGGGTCCGGCTGGCGAGCGGGAACAAGCGGCTGGAAGTCCTGCTGGACGAACGGAAGAACGAGATCGCCCTGACCGTCTTCGCCCCCGGCTCCCAGCGCCCGCAGAGCTCCGTGACGCTCTCCTCGTCGGGGATCACGCTCGACGCCGGTACGGGGAACGTCGAGGTCAAGGGGCGGTCGGTGACCATCAACGGCAAGACGGGCGTCACCGTGGACGGCGGCCTGCTGGCCGTGCTCAAGGCCAAGCTCATCCGCATCAACTGAACACCCCCTACCCCATCAAGTCCCTTTCACAGCAAGGAGAACCCCGGCCATGCCCCCCGCAGCCCGTACGGGCGACAGCACCGCCCACGGCGGCCTCATCGGCACCCCGCCCCCGGGTGCGGTGGCCGTCGCCACCGTGCTGATCGGCGGCCGGCCCGCGGCCGTCACCGGGAGTCTGCACGTGTGCGTCGTCCCCCCGCACGCGGCGCTCGGGCCGGGCAACCTGATCATGCCCAACCCGGCGGCGGCCGTCGCCGGTCCGGTGCTGATCGGCGGGCTGCCCGCCGCGCGGATGGGTGACAGGACGACCTGCGGCGCGCCCATCATCAGCGGCGCGCCGAACGTCCTGATCGGGGGCCCGATGTGAGCGGCGACGGATACACCGGCGCCCGCAGGGGAACCGGCAGCGGTTTCATCGGGCGCGGCTGGGGCTTCCCGCTGCGGACCGGTCCCACGGGCGGGATCGCCCTGGTCGAGCGGGACAAGGAGATCGAGGAGGCCATCGGCCTGATCCTCGGTACGGCACCGGGCGAGCGGCCCATGCGGCCGGAGTTCGGCTGCGGCATCCACGACTACGTCTTCGCGCCCGGCGACGGCGCGACCGCCGGGCGGATCGCCCAGGAGGTCCGTACCTCGCTGGAGCGGTGGGAGCCGCGCATCGAGGTGACGGACGTGGTGATCGCGTTCGACGCGATCGAGGAGGGCACGCTCTACATCGACGTGCGCTACACCGTGCGGGCCACCAACGACCTGCGCAATCTGGTCTTCCCCTTCTACACGATCCCGTCCGAACCGGGTTCCGCAGAAGGCTCGTTCGAAGCGGGTGTGCGCTGATGGTCCTGCCCTCCCCCAACCTGGACGACCGGCGGTTCCAGCAGCTCGTCGACGAGGCCAAGCGGTACGTCCAGCAGCGCTCCCCCGAGTGGACCGACCACAATGTGTCGGACCCCGGGGTGACGCTGATCGAGACGTTCGCGTACCTGGTCGACCAACTCCTGTACCGGCTGAACCGGGTGCCGGACAAGAACTACGCGGCCTTCCTGGACCTGCTGGGCGTCACGCTCTTCCCGCCGACCGTGGCCCGTGCCGAGGTCGACTTCTGGCTCTCCGCGCCGCAGCCGGAGACCGTGCACCTGTCAGCCGGTACGGAGGTGGCGACCGCGCGCGGGGAGGCGGAGGAGCCGGTGGTGTTCACCACCTCCGAGGATCTGCCGATCGTGCCGAGCGAGCTGGTCCGGCTGGTGACCGCGCCGAAGACCGGCGACCAGACCGACCGCACCGGGCCGCTCGGCGCGGGCAAGGACATCCCGTGCTTCGCGCCGCGCCCGGAGCCGGGTGACGCCCTGCTGTTCGGGCTGCCCACCGCCGTACCGCGCTGCATCGTCGCCGTACGCCTGGACAGCCGCGTGGAGGGCGTGGGTGTCGACCCGCGTCAGCCGCCGCTGGTGTGGGAGGCGTGGGACGGGGCCCGCTGGGTGGAGTGCGCGACCGGTGACGACACGACCGGCGGGCTCAACCGGCCCGGCGAGGTCATCGTGTTCGTCCCGGCCGGGCACACCGCGTCCGTCGTCGCCGGGACCCGGGCGGGGTGGCTGCGCTGCCGGGTCACCGCGCCCGAGCCGGGCCAGCCGTTCTACTCCGAGTCGCCGACGATCCGGGAGGCCGAGGTGTTCACGGTCGGCGGTACGGCCGCCGTCGAGCACGCGGAGACCGTTCTCGACGTGCCGCTGGGGGTCTCGGAGGGCGTGGCCGGGCAGCGGTTCTCGGTGAGCCGGGTGCCACTGCTGCTGGACGGGGAGCCGCCGGTCGTCCAGGTGTCGACCGCCGATGGCTGGCAGATCTGGACGCCCGTCGAGCACTTCGGCGCCTCCGCGCCCGGTGACCGGCACGTGCGGATCGACGCCGTCTCCGGGGAGTTCGCGTTCCCGCCGGAGGTACGGGAGCCGGACGGCACGATGCGCGCGTACGGGGCCGTCCCGGAGAAGGGCGCCCAGCTCCGCGTCCCCCGCTACCGCACGGGCGGCGGGGCGGCCGGGAACGTGGCCCGGGGGGCGATCTCCATGCTGCGCAGCTCGGTCCCGTACGTCGCGGGGGTCGACAACCGGGAGGCGGCGAGCGGGGGTGTCGACGGCGAGAGCGTCGAGAACGCCAAGGTGCGCGCTCCCAACATCCTGCGCGTCCAGGAACGGGCCGTGACCGCGCGGGACTACGAGCTCATCGCCCGTGAGGCCGCGCCCTCCCTGCGCCGGGTGCGGTGTCTGCCCGCCGTCGCGGGCGAGGCCGGTGCGGTACGGGTCCTGGTGGTGCCGGACGCGGTTCCCGACGAGGGCGGCCACCTCCGGTTCGAGCAGCTGATCCCCTCGGACCAGGTGCTGGCGGCGGTCGCGGAACGGCTGGACGAGCGCCGTCTGGTGGGCACCCGGCTGACCGTGGAGCCGCCCGCCTACCAGGGCGTCACGGTGGTGGCCCGGCTGGTCGCGGCCCCGGGCGAGGTGGACCGGGTGCGGGCGGAGGCGCTGGAGGCCCTGTTCCGGCTGATCGACCCGCTGCGGGGCGGTGCGGACGGGGCGGGGTGGCCGTTCGGGAGGCCGGTGCAGTACGGGGAGGTCTTCGCCGTGCTCCAGGGGGTGCGCGGGGCCGGTCTGGTGGAGGAGCTCCGGCTCTTCCCGGCGGACCCGATCACCGGGCGGCGCGGCGGTGCGGTGGACCGGATCGACGTGGCTGCGGGCGCGCTGGTCTTCTCGCACCAGCACCAGGTGATCGTCACCGCGAGCGGACCGGGTGAGGGCGTATGAGCCGGGCCGCCGTACCCGGGCTGCCCAGCCGCTACCCGATCGGCGAGCTGCTGCCCGCCCTGTACGCGGACGACGACCTGGCCCAGCGGTTCACGGCCGGGCTCGACACCGTACTCGCGCCGGTCCTGTCCACCCTGGACAACCTGCCCGCCTACTTCGACCCGGACCTGGCCCCGGCCGACTTCCTGCCCTGGCTGGCGACCTGGGTGGGCGTCGACGTGGACCCGGCCTGGCCGCAGGAGCTGCAACGGGCCCTGGTGGCCCGGGCCGTGGAGCTGCACCGCCGACGCGGCACCCGGCGCGGTCTCGTCGAGCACCTCCGGCTCTGCTTCGGCGTGCACGCCGACGTACGGGACGGCGGGGGCGTGGCGTGGTCGTCCCGGCCGGGTACGGCGCTGCCTCCGGCCCCGACCGGTGAACTGCTCGTACGGGTCTGGCCGGTGGCGCCGGGAGCCACGGTGGACGCGGCGCGCGTCCTGGACGTCGTCATGGGCTCGTGCCCCGTCCACCTCACGTGCCGGGTGGAGGTCCTGCCGGGCCCGCCCGAAGCACCGCCGGAGACGCCCGGGGCGCCTGGGGCCCCCGGCGCTTCCGCAGAGACAGGAGGCTGACGCGATGCGCTCGTGTCCGGCGTGCGGTACGGCCAACGGCGAGAACGACGACTTCTGCGGGAACTGCGGGTCGTATCTGGGGTGGTCCTCGGAGACACCGCGCACGCGGTCGGCACCGGCGGCGGCACCGACGACGGTTCCGGAGCCGGTTTCGGAGCCGGTTTCGGAGCCGGTTTCGGAACCGGAGCCGGTTCCGCGGCCGACGGCTGTTCCGGAGCCACAGCCGGTTCCGCATCCGGCTGCGGCTCCGCAGCCCGTGCCGCAGCCTGCGCCGGAGCCGGTTCCGGCTCCGCAGCCGGAGCCACGGCCTGAGCCGGGCCCTGCTCGGGACCCGGAGCGTGCGCCTGCGCCGGGCCCGGAGCCGGAGCGTGCGCCTGCGCCCGCACCCGTACCCGTACGCCCCGAGAACCCCCCGCAGCCCACCCCCGTACGCCCGGCCGCGCCCGTAACGCCACCGCCCGCACCGCGCGAGGACCCGGCCGAGGCCCCCATCGGGGCCGTCCAGCCCGCCAAGCCCGTCGCCCGGCGGCCCGTCGTGCGGCCGGTGGAGGCTGATGAGGCGCCGGAGGGGCCGCCGTGTCCGGCGTGCGGTACGCCGAACCTGCCCGGGCGGCGGTTCTGCCGACGGTGCGCGGCATCGCTGCGGCCCGAGGAGCGGCCCGCGCCCCTGCCGTGGTGGCGCACCGTGTGGCCGTTCCGCCGCCAGGTGCGGGTCCGGTCGGGGCGGGCGCTGCGGCGTGTCCTGATGGTCCTGGCCCTCGTCGGGCTGCTGTTCGTGGGGTTCCTGTTCCTGCCCGCCGGGCGCGTGCTCTTCGAGGACGTCCGGGACAAGCTCGGCGGTACGGCGGAGATCAGCCCCGCCGGGGTGACCGCGAGCGGCGCGGCCCCCGGCCATCCGGCGCGGGCGGCCGTCGACGGCCTGACCAACAAGTACTGGGGCGCCCCCGCCCTCGGCGCATCCCTGACGTGCACCTTCGGTACGCCGTTCCGGCTGGTCGGGATCGTCCTGCACACCGGGGCATCGAAGGAGCCCGAGGAGTTCCGGCAGGAGCCGCGGCCGACCCGGGCCGATCTCATCGTCACCACGGTGGACGGAACCGTCCACGAGGAGGAGCTGACGCTCAACGACAAGCCGGGACCGCAGACGGTACGGACGGGCATCAGCGATGTCGTCTCCGTACAGATCGTCCTGCGGGAGGCGGCGGGCCGGAGCGGCAGCAGGCCGATCGCGGTGGGCGAGGTCGAGTTCTTCCAGCGCACCTGACACCCGGACCCGACCAGTCCCGGAAGTTCACAACGTACCCAGAGGTGCTCAGGAAGTTTTCAGCGATCACGCACTTTCGGTCACAGTTGACTTCCCTCAACGTTCAACTAGCGGTTGACTGGGCCTCACGCATGGTGATGGGACGGCTCCCGTCGGCCCGTCGACCCTGCTCCGGCACCCCGGCCCCCGGCAGCGGAGAGAGGAGAGCAATGGCCACCTCACCTCGTACGGCCCCCTCTCGGCCGGGTTTCCCGGAAGCCCGGCGGCGGCATTTCCCTGGACCCGCCCCGTACGCGATCCCCAGGAATGCGCCGTCCCCATCATTCACTCCCACTCATTCGACGAGGGGCAGCAATGAGCCATATCGCGTTACCGGCGTTTCACATGCCGTTCCAGAGTGCAGGATGCAATCCGGGCTTGGCCGAAACCCGTCGGGCCGCCTGGGAATGGGCCGAATCGGAAGGGCTGAATCTGTCCACGCCCGCCCGGAAGAAGATGATCCGGACCCGACCCGAACTCTGGATTTCCCTCATCTTCCCGAAGGCGTCCCAGCGCCATCTCGATCTCTTCTGCCAGTGGCTCTTCTGGGCTTTTCTGGTGGACGACGAGTTCGATGACGGTCCGGCCGGGCGTGACCCCCTGATGTGCGAGGCGGCGATCACCCGGCTGGTGGACGTGTTCGACGGGGCCGCACCGCGCGGTCCGATGGAGCACGCGCTCGCCGGGCTGCGCGAGCGGACCTGCCGCGACCGGTCCCCGCAGTGGAACCGGCAGTTCCGGCGGGATACGGCCGCCTGGCTCTGGACGTATTACGCCGAGGCGGTCGAGCGGGCGGCCGGACAGGTGCCGAGCCGGGTGGACTTCGTCAAGCACCGGCGGGATTCGGTGGCCATGCAGCCGTTCCTCGATCTCCACGAGATCACCGCCGGAATCGATCTGCCGGATTCCGCCCGCAGCCTGCCCGCGTACATCGCCCTGCGGAACGCGGTGACCGACCATTCGGGACTCTGCAACGACATCTGTTCGTTCGAGAAGGAGGCCGCACTCGGATACGAGCACAATGCGGTGCGCCTCATCCAGCGCGACCGGGGCTCCACGCTCCAGGAAGCCGTCGACGAGGCCGGAATTCAGCTGGCCAGAATCGCCGAGCGCGTGGTGCGGGCGGAAAAGGAGCTGATCGAGGAAATCGACGCGGCGGGAATCGGCGGCCCGACCCGGGCCGCTCTGGAACGCTGCGTACAGGACTACCGAGGGCTCGTACGGGGCGACTTCGACTACCACGCACGCGCCGAGCGCTACACCCGCCCGGATCTGGTGGAGCTGGACGCACGCGAATCGATGTCCCAGTACTTCGCCGCCTGAGAGGCGTCCGCGGCCGGGGCCTGGAAGGCGGAAGCCTTCCGGGCCCCGAGATCGTTTGAACTCGCCGCGAAGGATCGATCGGATCACATCGTGATCGATCAGGAAAGAAACAAGCCAGGCCGGTAGTGATCGCATGGAACAATGACCCGCGCAAGCATGTCCCGGGTCGCCCCACCGGCCGGGCCGACAACTGCGTCGTGCCCCCGGTCAGCGACTGACCGGTCGGAATGTCATGTCTTCGGAACGCCATGCCTTCCACCACAGTCCTCGGGGAAACCACACACGTGAGATCACAGCGAAGAATATGGACCACGGCTGCCGTCGCCACGGCTGCCGTGACGGGCGTCCTGGTGTTCCAGGGCGTGACGGGCGGCTCGGCCCCCGACGGTGACGGCAAGGCGGAGGCCAAGTCCGCTCCCGTCGAGGCGGATGTGTACCGGACCCCGCTCAGGACCTCCGAGGACGGCAGCTCCGCCTCCCTCCCGCAGCGCTCCACCGAGCCGTTCAGCCTGCTCGGCGTCACCTGGACCGACCCCGCCGCCCAGGTGACCGGCCGGGTCGAGGCCCGTACCCGCTCCGCCGCCACCGGCGAGTGGACGGGCTGGCTGCCGCTGGACACCGAGATCGACGGGCGCACCGAGGCCGGCCGGCCCGGCGTCCGGGGCACCACCGAACCGCGCTGGGTCGGCCCCTCCAACGGCGTCGAGGTCCGGGTCAGCGCCGAGAACGGGGTGAAGGCCGGACTGCCCGCCGGGCTGCGGCTGGACACCGTCGACCCGGGCGGCACCACCACCTCGCTCACCGCCGAACCGGCCGCTTACACCGCCGAACCGGCCGCGTTCGACGCCGAATCTGCCGCCTTCACCGCCCGACCGGCCGCTTTCGCCGTCGAGGAGACCCCCTCGGACGAGCCCTCACCCAGCGAGGAGACCCCCTCGGGTGAGGTGACGGAGGAGCCCGGCGGCGAGGAGACGGATGAGCCGTCGCCCACCCCGACTCCGACCCCGACGACCGCGTCCCCCTCGCCGACGCCCCCGAGCCCCACGCCGAGCCGGACCACCCCGACCCCGAAGCCGACGACCGACACGCCGAAGCCCACCCCCTCCACGACCCCGCCGCTGCCGCCCGGCCCGCCCTCCACGGCTCCGCGGCCGCCGATCGTCTCGCGGGCCGACTGGAAGGCCGACGAGTCGCTCAGCAAGGAGTCGCCGGACTACCTGGACAGGGTCAAGGCGGTCTTCGTCCACCACACCGCGCAGACCAACTCCTACTCCTGCGCCGACTCCGCGGCCATCGTGCGCGGGCTGCACACGTACCACGTGAAGTCGAACGGCTGGAAGGACCTCGGCTACAACTTCGTGGTCGACAAGTGCGGCACGATCTTCGAGGGCCGCAAGGGCGGCGCGGACCGGGCCGTGATGGGCGCGCACACCTACGGCTTCAACCGGGACACCGCCGGGATCGCCGTGATCGGCATGCACACGGACACCAAGGCCGCGAGCGCCGCGACCACCTCGGTGGCCCGGATCGCCGCGTGGAAGCTGGGCCAGTACAAGGGCAACCCGGCCGGCACGGTCAACCTGACCGCCGGGGCGGCGGGCGGGAACTTCTTCGGGACGAAGTTCGCCGCGGGCAAGGAGTACCCCTTCCCGCAGATCTCCGGGCACCGCGACGGGTTCAACACCCAGTGCCCCGGCGGAAGCCTCTACGGACAGCTCCCCGCGATCCGCTCCCTGGCCGACGCGGTCGCCGGTTCGGTCACCGGCCTCACCATCTCCTCGGTGACCGGGGCGAGCGCCTCCGGCTCCACGTACTACACGAAGTCGAACATCACCGTCGGCTGGAAGGCGGCCACCCCCGCCTCCTTCGTCAAGAGTTACGAACTCCTCGTCGGCGGAAAGCCGGTGGCCACCGTCAAGGGCAACGTCACCTCGGCCCCGGCCACCCTCCCGCTCGGCAGGCACTCCGTGCAGGTCCGGGCCACCCACCAGTCGGGCAGGACGACGACATCGGCGCCCGCCACGGTCGTCGCCGAGAAGACGCCCCCCACCTTCACCACCAAGCCCGCCCTCACGCTGCGCACCGGCACGGTGAACAAGGAAGCGGTCCCGCTCACCCTGAAGTGGAAGGCGACCGACTCCGCCGCCCTGAAGGAGGTCCGCCTCACCGCGCCCGTCGCCCGGACGTACGGCCCGACGACGGGCAGCGCCTCGCACACCGCGCGGTCCGGCAAGGCGACCGCCTGGAAGATGACGGCGTACGACCACGCGGGCAACACGGCCGCCGCCACGGTCACCGGCAGCGCGGTCATCCTCCAGGAGTCCGCCGCCAAGAAGACCGGTAAGTGGACGACGAAGTCCTCCAAGAGCTACCTGGGCGGCAAGTCGTACTCCAGCAGCACCAAGAACGCGAGCCTGACCTGGACGTTCACCGGCCGGTCAGCCTCCTGGGTGGTGTCGCGCGCAGCCACTTCGGGGCAGGCATACGTCTATGTCGACGGCAAGAAGGCCGCCACGGTGGATCTGAAGTCCTCCGCCACCAAGTACCGGGACGCGATCTGGACGAAGTCCTGGGCGTCCAGCGGCAAGCACACGGTCAAGATCGTGGTGGTCGGTACGAAGGGCCGCCCGGCCCTCACCACGGACGGGCTGGTCTACCTGAGGTAGGCACACGGCCGGACCACCGCACCGCGAGAGGGGTAGGCACGCACCATGTCCGACATCGGGGCAGGCGCCCGGGCGGGGACTCCCCCGCGGGCCAGGACCGTGCAGGGCACCGTACGCGGTGCGGTGGAAGGGGGTGTCGCGGTCTTCCGCGGCATCCCGTACGCGGCGCCTCCCGTGGGCGCGCGGAGGTTCCGCGCGCCGGAGCCGCCGGAGCCCTGGGAGGGCGTGCGCGAGGCGGTCGCGTACGGGCCGACGGCCCCCAAGCGCCCCTACGCCCCGCCGCTGGACCGGCTGCTGCCGGACCCGGAGGTGGCGGGCGACGAGTGGCTGAACCTCAATGTGTGGACGCCGTCCACCGGGGAGGGCGAGGGGGCCGAGGGGCTTCCCGTACTCGTCTGGATCCACGGCGGTTCGCTGCTGCACGGGTCCTCGGCGGTGCCGGTGTACGACGGGTCCGCATTCGCCCGGGACGGGGTGGTGCTGGTCTCCGTCAACTACCGCCTGGGCATCGAGGGCTTCGGCCTCTTCCCGGACGCGCCCGCCAACCGGGGGCTGCTGGACCAGCTGGCCGCCCTGGAGTGGGTGCGGGACAACATCGCGGGGTTCGGCGGCGATCCGGACCGGGTGACGGTGGCCGGGGAGTCGGCGGGGGCGGTGAGCATCGCCGCCCTGCTGGCCACGGACCGGGCGGCGGGGCTGTTCCGGCGGGCGGTGCTCCAGAGCGGGGCTCCCGCCGCCCTGGACCCGGAGGCCGCGCGCGGGACGACCGAGCTGATCGCCAAGCGGCTCGGCGTCCCCGCCACGGCCGCCGCCTTCGCCGCCGTGGACCCGGAAGCCCTGCTGACCGCGCAGACCGAGGTGACGAGCGGCGGCAACCCGCTGACCGGCCGCAACTCCTTCCAGATCGTGGTGGACGGCGAACTGCTGACCCGGGATCCGGCGGAGGCGCTGCACACGGGCACGGGCACGGCGGCCGGGATCGACCTCCTGATCGGGACGAACACCGAGGAGTACCGGCTCTGGTTCGTCCCCAGCGGCCTGACCGAACGGATCGGCCGCCTCAAGCTCCGCCTCGCCCTGCTGAAGTTCCGGGTCCCGAACGCCACCGCCCGCACCTACCGGGCCAACCGCCCCGACGCCACCCCCGGCGAACTCCTCGGCGCGCTCGCCACCGATCTGCTGCTGCGGGTCCCGCTCAACCGGCTGGCCGACGCGCGGGCGGGCGCGGAGGGGTCCACGTACGTCTACGAGTTCGGCTGGCCCTCCCCCGTACAGCGGCTCGGCGCCTGCCACGCGCTGGAGCTCGGCTTCGTCTTCGACACCCTCGCCCACCCCGACACTCGGGCCCTGACCGGCCCGGACGCCCCGCAGGAGCTGGCAGAGGCGATGCACGGGGCGTGGGTGCGGTTCGCGGCGACGGGCGACCCGGGCTGGCCGTCCTGGGACGCCTCCCGGCCGGTGGAGTTCTTCGGCCCGGACGGACCGGCGCTCGTCCTGGCCCCGCGCGACGACGAGCTGCGGGGCTGGGAGCCGTACCGCGCGAAGTCTTAGGGCCGCATGGAGATCCGGTGCGGGTCTGTACAAGACCTAGGGCCGCATGGAGATCCAGCACGGGTCTGTACAAGACCTAAGGCCGCATCGAGATCCAGTGCGGGTCTCTACAAGACCTAGGGCCGCATCGAGATCCAGTGCGGGTCGGGGACCACGGTCAGGAGCGCCGAGACCACCACGACCAGCCCCAGGACGACCTGTTCGCGGCGGGCGAGACGGTGGGCGAGCGCCGGGTCGGTGTCGCGGAGCATCCGCCGCCGGGCCGCCACCGCCAGCGCGGTGACCACCACCATCAGCGCCAGCTTGACCAGCAGGGTGCGCCCGTAGGCGGAGGTGAACACCACGTCCAGCGGCAGCCGGCGCAGGGTGGAGGCGGTGCCGGTGGCGGCGAGGGCGACGTACAGCCAGATCGCGAGGCGCGCGTACCGGCCGAGCAGTGCGCGGGCGGCGACCGGCGAGCCGCGCCAGAGCCACATGGTCCGCAGGACGTACAGCAGCCCCCCGGTCCACAGAGACGCGGCGGTGAGGTGAACGACGGTGAGGGCGGCGCCGATCTCCGGGCTGTACGCCTCCGGGTGGGCGCGCAGGGCCTCCGCGCCGATGACGACGGCGAGCGGGGCGAGCGCGAGGGCCGGGCGCCTGCTCGCGGCGCAGAGGGCGGCGAGGACCAGGCCGTTGGCGATGAGGAGGAGGAGCCCGCCGTCCCGGGTGGCGTAGGTGTCGGTGATCCCGAGACCGCTGACGGCGGCGAGCTGGACGATCTGCCCGGCCGAGGCGGCGGCCCCGGCGAGCGCGGCGTACACGGCCCAGCTCCGCACGGCGGTACGGGGGCGGCCGCGCACGGGCCGGACGAGCTGCGGGGCGACGAGCTCGCCGAGGTGCAGGGCGAGCGCCGTGTACAGGACGGTACGGAGCAGGGTGGTGAGCCCCGCGCCGGGTATCCGCAGCTCCCCGGTGCCGCGCGCCACGATCCCGGGGCCGAACAGGGCTATGAGGAGCGCCAGGAGACCGGCCGCGACGAGGGCGGCGGTCATGACGGCCCCGGGCCGCCCGGACCGGCTCCCGGTGGGCACGTCGGCCGCCGACCCGTCCATGGGCACCACGACGGGCACCACGACAGGCTGCGCGGCGGGCGGCGTCACAGGCTGCGCGACAGGCGGCGTGGCGGGGCCGGGCTGCGGGGGCGGGGCGGCCGGCTCGGCGGGAGGTCCGGAGAACATCACGGCCCGATCCTCTCCGGTGGACAAACACACAGCAAGCCGCGCAAGACGCGAACGGCGCGAGCGGTACGCCGACGGAGTCAGCTCAGCAGCTCCGTGGCCGTCACCGCGCGCAGCCCGCGCCGGTCGATCTCGGTGAGGAGCAGCGGGAGCGCGGCGACGGTGACGGGGTGTCCGAACCCCATCCCGACCACGGAACCGTACCGGAGCTCGCCCGCCACCTTGCGGGTGACGGCCGGTACTCCGTTCGCCGCGTGGTCCAGCGACTCCACGTCGTACGAGAGAACGTGCGGGTACCCGGCCCGCTGGGCGAGGCGCTGGACGAGCGGGGTGGCGTCCGGGCCGGGTGAGGCGCGGAACCAGGTGCCGATGGAGCCGGTGAGCCGGCGCAGCCGCCGGGCGCACGCCGTGATCTCCTCGTACGCCGTGCGCTCGTCGAGGGTGGTGAGGTCGCGGTGGTTCTGGGTGTGGTTGCCGAGCTCGTGGCCGCCGTCGAGGATGCGGCGGGCCAGCGAGGGATTCGCGTCGAGCCAGCTGCCGACGGCGAGGACCGTGACCCGGGCGCCGGCCCGTTCGATCCGGGCGAGCGCGGCCCGGGCCAGGTCCGGGTCGCCCCGGCCGTCGAAGGTGAGGGCGATCCGGGGCCGGTCGCGGGGGCCGTGGGCGATCTGGACGGGCTGCCCGGGGAAGCGGCGCGGAACGGCGGGAACCGGGACGGATGCGTACGGGGGTGAGAGCGCGGGAGCTCCGCCGGACGCGGCCGCTCCACCCGCCGGACCCGTCGTACAGCCCGCCGTCAGGGCGGCGGCGAAGAGCCCGGCCCCGGCGCCCAGCGCGTCGCGGCGGCGCATCGGCGCCCTGCGTCCGTCCATGCCCGACCACCTCGCGTTCCATGGATTCCCCGGGACACAGTAGAGGCGGAACGGGCGAAATATAACGATTGACCGATTGGCGGAATGATCTATGAATCATTCAGGGCGTGCCATAAGAATGCATGGAAAGCCAGGCGAGTGACCGAGCCCACCTGTGATTCAGCCAGGAAATGCCCGTCTTGTTCGAGAATCACCCGGAATGCATCTTTGGCACCGAGGTCGCCCGTCTGCCATAGTCGGAGCCACGACCCCCATTGACCCGGGCGAGGTCGCCCCGAGCGGCCGTGGACACACCCCACATTCCACGGCCCCCACACAGAAGCCCCCGCAGCGCCGCACCACGGCCGACCGGGGGCTTCTGTGCGTCCGCACGTGTCAGCGGTCGGAGGTGCGCATCTCGAACCAGGTGGTCTTGCCGCGCGGCAGCAGGTCCACGCCCCACCGGTCGGAGAGCTTGTCGACGAGGAAGAGCCCCCGTCCGCTGATGTCCATCTCGCGCACCGGCATCAGACACGGCAGCCCGCGCGAGGGGTCGCGCACCTCGATCCGGATCCAGCCCCGGCGGCGCACCATCCGTAACCCGAAGACGCGGGCGCCGGTGTGGCGCACCGCGTTGCCGACGAGCTCGGAGACGAGGAGCACCGCGTACTCGGCGGTCTGCGGCGAGAGCGCCCACTGCCGGAGCACCACACAGGAGGTGAGCCGGCGCGCGGTCGCCGCGGACTCCGGCCGCGACGGCAACAGGACTTCCTTCTCGGTCGGATTTCCGAACAACTCCAGCGCCTTGAACGCCTGTTCGTCATTCACACCCGACGTCCAGCGCGCCGCGGTCGCGCTACTGCGCGGTCGCGGCTGATCCACATCCTCCAGGCCCGCCATGCCCACCATCATGGACGCACACCTCGCCCTCCGGGGCCGTTCCATGGGAATCCATCACCCGGAACACCCTATTCCACAAGGGGCTGTTGGCATATGTCAGGGGCAGAACGGCCCCCTTCGCAGCCTTCGTGAACTGCGGTGATGCGCCGCCCGCGCGGGATTACCCCGAGGGGAGCGGCACCGGGCCTTAAGGTTGCCTTAAGGCCCGGATAATCCGCTCGGAGGGATGAACCCGCGTCAGAAGTGCATCCGAAAGAGAAAGCCGGAGGACGTCGGAGGAAGTTCAGGGGAGTTCATCAGGGGAAGTCAGGGGAAGTCAGAGAAACTTCGCCTTCCCCGGGCCCTCCTCCACGAAGCTGCGCATCCCGCGCTCGCGGTCCTCGGTGGCGAACAGACCGGCGAACCAGTTCCGCTCGACGGTGAGCCCGGTGTCGATGTCCGTCTCCAGTCCGGCGTCCACCGACTCCTTGGCCGCGCGCAGCGCCAGCGCGGGCCCCTTCGCCAGCTTGGCGGCCCAGGCGTGCGCCTGCTCGTAGACCTCGGCGGCGGGCACCACACGGTCCACCAGACCCAGTGTCAGGGCCTCCTCCGCCCTGACCATGCGGCCGGTGAAGATGAGGTCCTTGGCCCGGGAGGGGCCGATCAGCCGGGCCAGGCGCTGGGTGCCGCCGGCGCCCGGGATCAGCCCGAGCAGGATCTCGGGCTGGCCGAGCTTGGCGTTGTCCGCGGCGATCCGGAAGTCGGCGCAGAGGGCCAGTTCGCAGCCGCCGCCGAGCGCGTAGCCGGTGACGGCGGCGACGACGGGCTTGGGGATGCGGGCGACGGCGGTGAAGGAGTCCTGGAGCGCCTTGGACCGCACGACCATCGCCGTGTGGTCCATCGCCTGCATCTCCTTGATGTCCGCTCCGGCCGCGAACACCTTCTCGCCGCCGTAGAGGATCACCGCGCGCACGTCCTCGCGCCGGGTGGCCTCCTCGGCCAGCTCCCGCAGCCGGTCCTGGACCGCCACGTCCAGGGCGTTCATCGGCGGCCGGTCCAGCAGGATCGTGCCGACGTTGTCGCGTACTTCGAGGGTCACAGTCATACAGGCAGGTTAACCACTGCTAACGCGGGCGGGCCCGGTGCCGTCGGTCACAGCACCGGGCCCGCCGGGGTACAGCCGGAAGTCGGGGGAGGAGGCCCTACTTCTTCCACTCCTCCCAGTCCATGTTCCAGCCGTTGAGGCCGTTGTCCGGCTGGATCTGCTTGTCCTTGGAGTTCTTCACGATGACGACGTCACCGATCATCGACTTGTTGTAGAACCAGGCCGCCGGGGTCTGACTGTCGTAGCCGCCGCGCACATCGCGCAGACCGACGCAGCCGTGGCTGGTGTTGGTCGTGCCGAAGATGGAGGGCGCACCCCAGTAGTTGCCGTGCAGGAAGGTGCCCGAGGTGGAGAGCCGCATGGCGTGCGGCACGTCCTTGATGTCGTACTCGCCGCCGAAGCCGACGGTGTCGCCGTTCATCCGGGTCACCTTGAGCTTCTCGCTGATGACCATCTGACCGTTGTACGTGGTCGTCGCCGGGGCGCCCGCCGAGATCGGGATGTCCTTGATCTCCTTGCCGTCGCGGACGACCTTCATCCGCTTGGCGCTCGCGTCGACAGTGGATATCTGGCTGCGGCCGATGGTGAACGTCACCGTCTTGGCCTGCTGACCGTAGACCCCCGGCCGCCCCTCCACACCGTCCAGGTTGAGCTCCACACTCACCTTGGTGCCCGGCTTCCAGTACGTCTCCGGACGGAAGTCGAGGCGGTCGTTGCCGAACCAGTGGCCCTCGATCTCGACGGCGGGCTCGGCCGTCACCTTGATGGCCTTCTCCACCGCGGCGGGCTCGGTGATGCCCCGGGTGAAGTTGATGGAGACCGGCATGCCGACCCCGACGGTGGAGCCGTCCTCCGGCGTGTAGTGGCCGATGAAGGTGTTCTCCGGCACCAGCGTGGTGAAGGTGGTGTCCTTGGCCGACTCACGGCCCTTCGCGTCCTTGGCGACCGCGTGCACCGCGTACTTGGTGGCGGCGGCGAGGTGCCGCTCCGGCACCCAGCTCGCGCCGTCGGCCGTGACCTCGCCCGGGACCTCGTTGCCCTTGGGGTCGGCGACCTTGACCGTGGTCAGCTTGCCCTGCGCGGCGGTGATCTTCAGCGCGCCGCTGGTCGCCACGGCCTCCGCGCCGTCCTTCGGGGCGATGGTCACCACCGCCTGCGAGGCCGTGGTGTCCTCCGCCGTCGGGCTGCTCTTGCCGGCGTCGCCCTTGCTCTCCGCCTCCGCGTTGCCCCCGCACGCCGTCACCAGCAACAGCATCGCTCCCAGAGCCAGGGCCAGTGGCCCCGATCCGCCGCGCCGCTTCCTGGCCGCCCCGGCCGATGCCCCCGATATCGGCTGCCCGTTCACTGTGGTTCTCCCCTCGCCGGGCCCGGCATCGCCATGGCCCGCACCCCCGCACGCTGCACATGCGCGCTCCAGGCAAGATAATCACACCGTGGACGGGGTGGATCCCCTCCGGAATGTCACCGTTCCGTCCCAACTGAGGGAGAGTGCCGCGCAGGTGGGGCGGGGTGCCGGGGCCCGGGGCGGCCCCGGCGGAGCACCACGGTCTCAGCGCAGGGCGGAGCCCGCCTTCCACTTCTTCCAGCCCATGTTCCAGCCGCTGAGCCCGTTGTCCGGCGCGACCTTCTTGTCCTTGGAGTTGACGACCTCCACCACGTCCCCGATCAGGGTCCGGTCGAAGAACCAGCCGCCCGGGGTGGTGGCGCCGCCGCCCTTCGCGTCGCGCAGCCCGATGCAGCCGTGGCTGACGTTCTCCTTGCCGAAGACGGACTCGTCGGCCCAGTAGTTGCCGTGCAGGAAGGTGCCGGAGGTGGTGAGCCGGATGGCGTGCGGGACGTCCTTGATGTCGTACTCGCCCTTGCCCTCCTCGTCCGTGAAGCCGACGGTGGCCCCGTTCATCCGGGTCACCTCGTGCAGCTCGGTGACGACCATCTTCCCGTTGTACGTGGTCGTCTTCGGGGCCCCCGCCGTGATCGGGACCGTACTGACCAGCTCCCCGTCCCTCCGTACCTCCATGGTCTTGGCCTCCGCGTCCACCAGGGAGACCTGGGAGCGGCCGACGGTGAAGGTGACCGTCTTGTCCTGGCTGCCGTAGACCTCCGGGGCGCCCTCCACGTCCCGCAGCCCGATGTCCACGGTGACCTCGGTGCCGGGTTTCCAGTACGTACGCGGGCGGAAGTCCAGCCGGTCCTTGCCGAACCAGTGGCCGACGACCTCCACCTCCGGTTTCGCGGTCACCCGGATGGCCTTCTGCACCGCCGCGCGGTCGGCGATGGGGCGGTTGAAGGAGAAGGAGACGATCATGCCGGTGCCCACGGTGGACCGGTTCTCCGGTTTGAAGTAGCCGATGAAGCGGTGCTCGGGGACGAGCGTGGTGAACGTGGCGTGGCGGGCCGAGCGCTGTCCGGTCCGGTCCACCGCCACCGCGTCGATGCTGTACTTGGCGGCCAGGGCGAGCCGGGCCGCGCCGGGCTCCGGGTTCCAGGAGAGGCCGTCCTCGGCGATGCGTCCCGCAACCGTCTGCTGCTGCGCGTCCTCGATCCGCATCACCTTGACGCTCTCCAGCCGGCCGTCGGGGATCTTCACCCGGATCCGGGTCTCCGCGTCGACCTCCTCGGCCCCGTTCTCCGGGAAGATGCTGATCACATCCGGGGGAGAGCCCGAAGCGCCGTTGAACAGGGCCTCCCTCGTATCGGTGCATCCGGTCAGCAGGGCCAGCACGGTGAGCAGTCCTGCCCATGTCAGCACGGCGGCCGAGCCCGCCCGTGCGCTCTTCGCTCCATGGTTCACGCTCCCCCAACGACCAGGGCCGGTCGGGGGAAACGTGAGTGCGGGGCCCGTGGTGGGCAGAACAGAGGGAAGGACTACCAGGAGAGGGCCGCGGCCGGGACGTCGCGCGCCCCCTTTCCGGTGCCCGTCCTCATGAGCCGCGGGAGGCGACACGATGTCGAGCGCAGCCGAGCAGGAGGCAGTACAGGACCCGGCCGGCAGGGCGGTGCGGCCCGGAGAACCACCGGGCCGCACCGCACCCGGCACCACAGTCACGGAGGCCGCAAGCACCGTACGTACGCAGGACACGGACCGGCTGCGCCCGGAGACCGCGGAAGCCGTACGGGCCGAGCCCCGGGCCCCCGTCGTGTGGCCCGGGGCGCCGATGCCGCTGGGGGCCCGGTTCCGGGTCGGCCCGGACGGGGTGGCGGGCACCAACTTCGCGCTCTGGGCGGGCGGGGCCGAGGCGGTCGAGCTGTGCCTCTTCGACAAGGACGGCGCCGAGACCCGCTGCCCGCTGACCGAGCTGACCCACGAGATCTGGCACGGCTTCCTTCCGGGCGTCCGGCCAGGTCAGCGCTACGGCTACCGGGTGCACGGCCGCTGGGACCCCTGGACGGGCGCCCGCTGGAACGCGGCCAAGCTGCTGCTCGATCCGTACGCCCGTGCGGTCGACGGCACCTTCACCCTGCCGCCCGAGGTCTACGGGCACGTACGGGACTGGCCGGACCAGCATGTCGCCGACACCGTGCGCGACAACCGGGACTCGGCTCCGTACGTCCCCAAGGGCGTGGTCGTCCACGATGACGACGACTGGGTGGAGGACCGGCGCCCCAAGACCCCGTGGGCCGACTCGGTCATCTACGAACTCCACGTACGCGGCTTCACCAAGCTCCACCCGGACATCCCGCCCGAGCTGCGCGGCACATACGCCGGGCTCGCGCACCCGGCCGCGATCGAGCATCTGACCCGGCTCGGGGTGACCGCCGTCGAACTGCTCCCGGTCCACCAGTTCGCCCACGAGGACCATCTGCTGCGGCGCGGGCTGCACAACTACTGGGGCTACAACTCCATCGGCTACTTCGCCCCGCACGCCGACTACTCCGCATCCGGCTCGGCGGGCGGGCAGGTCGGTGAGTTCAAGCGGATGGTGCACGCCCTGCACAGCGCCGGGATCGAGGTCATCCTCGACGTCGTCTACAACCACACCGCCGAGGCGGGCGAGCTCGGCCCGATGCTCTCCCTGCGCGGTATCGACAACCGGGGCTACTACCGCCTCCAGCAGGACCCCCGCCGCTACGCCGACTACACCGGCTGCGGCAACACCCTGCACGTCGTCCAGCCCCAGGTGCTGCGGCTCATCACCGACTCGCTGCGCTACTGGGTCACCGAGATGGGCGTCGACGGCTTCCGCTTCGACCTGGCCGCGGCGCTGGCCCGCTCGATGCACGATGTCGACATGCTCTCCCCGTTCCTCGCGGTGATCGCCCAGGACCCGGTGCTGCGCCGGGTCAAACTGATCGCCGAGCCGTGGGACGTGGGCAACGGCGGCTACCAGGTAGGCGCGTTCCCTCCTCTGTGGACCGAGTGGAACGACCGCTACCGGGACGCCGTACGGGACTTCTGGCGCGGCGCGCTCCCCGACGTACGGGATCTCGGCTACCGGCTGACCGGCTCCAGCGACCTCTATGCCTGGGGCGGGCGCCGCCCGTACGCCTCGGTCAACTTCGTCACCGCGCACGACGGCTTCACCCTGCGCGACCTGGTCTCCTACGAGCACAAGCACAACGAGGCCAACGGGGAGGGCAACCGGGACGGGACGAGCGACAACCGGGCGTGGAACTGCGGGGCGGAGGGCGAGAGCGAGGACCCGGAGATCAACGCCCTGCGCCGCCGCCAGCTCCGTAACCTCCTCACCACCCTGCTGCTCTCCACCGGGGTGCCGATGCTGGTGGCGGGTGACGAGATGGGCCGTACGCAGGGCGGCAACAACAACGCGTACTGCCAGGACAACGAGATCGGCTGGCTGGACTGGTCGCTCCTGGAGCAGCCCGAGTGGCGGGAGCTGACCGCGCTGACGGCCCGGGTGCTGAAGCTGCGCCAGACCCATCCGGTGCTGCGGAGGCGGGCGTTCTTCTCGGGGCGGGCCCAGGCGCCGGACGGGCTGCGGGACCTGGCCTGGTTCACCCGGGACGGCCGGGAGATGACGGAGGGCGACTGGTACGCGCCCGCCGCCACGCTCGGGCTCTACCTCTCCGGCCGGGACATCCCGGGACGGGACGCGCGGGGCGAGCCGGTCACCGACGACAGCTTCCTCGCCGTCCTGCACGCGGGCGCGGAACCGGTCGCCTTCGAGCTGCCGGGTGCCCCGTGGGCGGCCTCGTACGAACTGGTCCTGGACACCTCCCGGGAGGACCAGGCCGAACCGCCCGGCACGGTCCTGGACGGCGGTACGGAGCTGAGCGTCCCGGCCCGCTCGGTGCTGCTGCTGCGGGTGACCGCGTAAGGGCCCCTTCTCGGCGGGGGACCAGCGGGGGACCAGCGGGATCAGCGGGGGATCAGCGGGGGATCAGCCGAGGATGCCCCGGTCGTAGCCGACGGCGACGGCCGCGGCCCGGTCCTTGGTGCCCAGCTTGGCGAAGATGTGGGTGAGGTGGGTCTTCACGGTCGCCTCACTGATGAAGAGTTCGGCGGCGATCTCCCGGTTCGTCGTGCCCTTCGCCACCAGCACCAGCACCTCGCGCTCCCGGGCGGAGAGGGAGGCGTCGGCGGGGGCGGCGGGGGTACGGACCCGGGTCATCAGCCGGGAGGCGACGGCGGGCGACAGGACGCTGCGCCCGTCGGCGGCGGCCCGGACGGCGGCGAACAGCTCCTCGCGCGGGGCGTCCTTGAGCAGATAGCCGGTGGCGCCCGCCTCGATCGCGGGGAGCGTGTCGGAGTCGGTGTCGTACGTGGTCAGCACCAGGACCCGGGCCCGGGAGCCGCGCCGGGCCAGCTCGGTGATCGCGGCCACTCCCCCGCCGCCGGGCATCCGCAGGTCCATCAGGACGACATCGGGGTCGAGACGCTCGATGACGGCGAGGGCTTCGACCCCGTTGGACGCCTCGCCGAGGACCTCGAAGCCGGGGGCGGCGGTGAACATGCCGCGCAGCCCGTCGCGGACGACGGGGTGGTCGTCGACGAGGACGAGGGTGATGGTGCGTGCGGGGGCGCCTGCGGGGTTCTCGGTCATGGCACCCCCACCGTACGGCCGGTCACACGTGCCTGACCAGGGGCACCCGGGCCGAGACCGCCGTGCCGGCGCCCGGCTCCGACTCCACCTCCACCGTGCCCGCGATGCGCTCCGCGCGGGCCCGCATGCCGCCGAGGCCGAACCCGCCGGTGCGGCCGACGGGGGCGGCGGCGCCCGGGTCGAAGCCGCGGCCGTCGTCCCGTACGTCCAGGGTCAGTTCGTCGCCCATGAAGGAGAGCGTGACCCCGACCCTGGAGGCTCCGGCGTGCCGGCCCGCGTTGGCCAGGGCCTCGCCCGCGATGCGCAGGAGGGTGGCGGCGACCTCGTCGTGGACCGGTTCGGCGGTGCCGGTGACGGTGAAGTCGGCCCGTACCCGGTGCTGCTCGGCCCAGGTGGCGACCGTCTTCTCCAGGGCGCCGGTCAGCTCGTCGTGCTCCAGGGCGGCGGGGGCCAGGTTGTGGACGGAGCGGCGGGCCTCGCCGAGGCTGTGCCGGGCCAGGGCGGCGGCCCGGTCCAGGTGGACACGGGCGGTGGCCGGGTCGGTGTCCCCGGTGGAGGTGACGACCTGGAGCTGGGCGATGATGCCGGTCAGCCCCTGGGCGAGGGTGTCGTGGATCTCGGCGGCGAGCCGGCGCCGCTCGTCGTCGACCCCGGCCTCTCGGGCCTGGACGAGGAGCTGGGCGTGCAGGGCCGCGTTCTCCGCCATCGCCTCCTCCAGCCGGAGGTTGGTGCGCTCCAGCTCGGCGATGGTCGCGACCTGGACACGGGCCTTCTCCTCCTCCCGCATCCCCACGTACCAGAAGAAGAGGACGAGGGCCGCGTTGACGACGTACAGCACGCCGAAGGCGACCCAGTTCATCAGGGAGGCGGGCGGCAGCCCTCCGCTCTGCGAACCGGCCAGGGTGACGGCGGTGGTGAGCAACCCGACGCGGACGAAGCGCTTGGGCAGCAGGGGTTCGACGTCGAAGTAGCTGAGCGCCGCGTAGATCGCGAAGAACGGGTTGAGCCAGGACAGGGCGAAGGCGAGGGCGGTCCTCACGACGTAGTAGGCCACCCCGGCCGGGGCCGCCGGCGCGGTACGCGGGCGGACCCGGCCCCACCAGATCTGGAGCCCGTACGCGGCGGCGGCCAGGACCCCGGCCGCGTACATCTCGGTACGGGTCATGACCAGGTCGGCGGCGACGGCCGCGACGAGGGTGGACAGGGTGAGGACGGCGTAGGGCCCGTACCGGTAGAACTGCTCCCAGCGGTCCTCGATGGTGCGGGGGCCCGTCGCGCCGGACGGGTGCGGGGAGCGGGGCGGCTGCGTCATGCGGGCAGTCTCCCCCCGGGTGCGGGCCGCCGTCACGCCCGGCCCGGGCACGGACCGGACCTCGGCCTCCGTCACCCCGGTCACTGCCACCGGAAGAGGCGGCTCGCCGTGAAGCCCAGCAGCGCCGTCCACAGCGCGACGATCCCGAGGTACACCCAGCTCGGCCACTGGCCGGAGGCGGCCTGGTCCAGGGCCTGGGAGGCGGCGCCGAACGGGGTGATCTCCACGATGCGCCGCAGGGTGTCGGGCATCGCCCGGACCGGGAGCCAGAGCCCGGAGGTGAACATCATCACGAGGTAGGCGACCGAGCCGACGGCGGTGGCCGCCTTCGACGTCCGGGACAGGGCGCAGATCGTCGCCCCCAGGGTCAGTACGGCGGTGGTCGCGAGCAGCAGCGCCAGGAGGTATCCGGCCAGGTGGCCGGGCAGCGCCACTCCGTAGGCGAGGCCCCCCACGGCGGTGACCAGGATCGCGGAGCCGAGGGCGGCGGCGCCGTGCAGGGCGATCTGGGCGGTGAGGAGGGCGGAGGGCCGCACCGGGGTGGTGAACATGCGGCGCAGGATGCCGCGTTCGCGGTAGGCGGTGAGGACCGGGGGCATCGCCTGGAGCCCGGCCATGATCATGGCGAGCAGGATCGAGATGGGGACGTACAGGTCGATGACGCGCCGCCCGCCGAGGTCCTCCTGGGGTTCCCTGAAGGGCGGGACGAAGCCGAGGATCACCAGGAGGACGGAGGGGAAGGCGAGGATCCAGAAGAGGCTGCCGGGTTCGCGGAGGAAGAGCCGGGTCTCGGCGAGCAGGACGGCCTTCAGGGGGCTGTGGCGGGCGGTGGAGACTGCGGCGGGGGCGGCCGGGGCGGCGGCGGTGTCGGAGGAGTTCATGTCAGGCGTCCTGTCCGGTGAGATCGAGGAAGGCTTCGTCCAGGCTGGTCTCGGTGATCCGCAGTCGCTGGGCGGTGACGCCGAGTCCGGCGAGCAGGGAGATGAGCGGGGTGACGGTCTCGTCGGTGGCGTGCAGGACGAGGACGCCGGAGGCGTCGGGCGGGGTCACCGATTCGACGCCCGGCAGCGCGGCGAGCCGGGTCAGCTCGGGCCCGGTCGGGGTGCGGGAGGGGACGAAGGAGAGGACGGTGGAGCCGGTGGCCTGCCGGATCAGCCCGGACGGGGTGTCCAGGGCGACGACCTTGCCCCGGTCGATGACGGCGATCCGGTCGCAGAGGCGCTGGGCCTCCTCCATGAAGTGGGTGACGAGCAGGACGGTGACCCCGCTGTCGCGGATCTCCTCGATGAGCTTCCAGGTGTCGCGGCGGGCCCGGGGGTCCAGTCCGGTGGTCAGCTCGTCGAGGAGGACGACCTTCGGGTTGCCGATCAGGGCGAGCGCGATGAACAGCCGCTGCTTCTGGCCGCCGGAGAGCTTGGCGAAGCGGGTGGTGAGCCGGTCCACCAGGCCCAGCCGCTCCACGAGGGGCCGCCAGTCGGCGGGGGACGGGTAGAAGGCGGAGTAGAGCTCCAGCGCCTCCCGTACGGTCAGTTTGGCCTGGAGCTCGCTCTCCTGGAGCTGGGCGCCGAGCAGGTGCGTCACCCGGTCGTGGTCGGCGACGGGGTCGAGCCCGGCGACCCTGACGGTGCCCGCGTCGGGGATGCGCAGGCCCTCCACGCATTCGACGGTGGTGGTCTTGCCCGCCCCGTTGGGGCCGAGGATGCCGAAGATCTCCCCCTCCTCGACGGAGAAGGAGACGCCGTCGACCACATGACGGCCCGCGTAGGTCTTGCGCACCCCGTTGACTTCGATGATTGCCATGCCCCCAGGGTTCCGGCGGGCGGGTCCGGGCGGTATCCACCATCACGCTCGACGCTCCATCAACCGATCGGAGGATGCGCGGGTACGACCTTCCCCGGGTGCACGGCGGCCACGGCGGCGGCGGCACGGCATCCACGGCGGCGGCCGCACGGCGGCCACGGCTCCGGCGGAAATTGGGAGGACCGATGTCAGTGGTGAAACGTACAGTCGGACCTGATGCCCGAAAAGCCTGCAGAGCACACGGACCGGTCCGCCGTGCGCTCCCTCCTGCGTCTGTGGCCCTATGTCCGCCCGGTACGGGTCCGTCTGTTCACCGCCGCCTTCGTGGCGATCCTGGCGTCCTGTCTGTCGCTGGTCATCCCGCTGATCCTGAAGTGGATGGTGGACGGGCCCGTGGCCGACCGGGACCCGGGCGGGGTCTGGCTGGGGGCGCTGTATCTGCTGCTGCTCGGCATCGCGGAGGCCGCGCTGTTCGGGTTCCGGCGGTGGCTGGTGGCGCGTCCGCTGGCCGGGGTCGAGGCGTCGATGCGCGCCGATCTCTACCGCCATCTGCAACGGCTGCCGGTGGCCTTCCACGACCGCTGGCCCTCGGGCCAGCTGCTGTCGCGCGGAACGTCCGACCTGATGCTGCTGCGGATGTTCCTGGCGTTCCCGCTGACCTTCCTGGTCGTCAACGGGGCGACGATCCTGGTCGGTTTCGTCATCCTGTTCGCCCAGGACTGGTCGCTCGGCCTGGTGCTGCTGGCGCCCGCGGTGCCGCTGATCATCCTGTGCTCGGTGTTCGAGACGAAGTACTCGCTGGTGGCGCGGAAGGCCCAGGACCAGACGGGCGATCTGACCACGGTCGTCGAGGAGAGCGTGCTCGGCATCCGGATCGTCAAGGGCTTCGGCCGCCACCGCAGCCAGGCGCAGGCATTCAAGGCGCTGTCGCAGCGGCTGCGCTCCACGGAGCTGGGGAAGGCGCGGCTGCTCGCCGGGATCTGGGCGCTCATCACCACCATCCCGGAGCTGGCGATCGGGGCGGCGCTGGTGCTCGGCACGATCCAGGTGGCGGACGGCTCGCTGTCGGCGGGCACCCTGGTCGCCTTCCTCTCGACGGCGCTCGCGCTGCGGTGGCCGGTGGAGTCGATCGGCTTCCTGCTGGCCATGAGCCAGGAGGCGGCGACGGCGACGGACCGGTACTTCGAGGTGATGGACGCGGCGGAGGAGCAGGACCCGGCGGGCGCCCGCGCGGGTGCGCCGAAGTCCCCCGCCGGGATGGTGTTCGAGGGCGTGGAGTTCCGCTACCCGGACGCGGAGCCGGGCTCACCGCCCGTCCTGGCCCGGATCGACCTGGAGGTGCGGCCCGGCGAGACGATGGCCCTTGTAGGCGGTACGGGCTCCGGGAAGACGACGCTCACCGCGCTGGTGCCCCGGCTGCACGAGGTGACCGGCGGGCGGATCACGCTGGACGGCGAGGACATCGCCACGATGGAGCGGGCGCGGCTGCGGGAGCTGGTGTCGGTGGCGTTCGAGGAGCCGACGCTGTTCTCCGCGACGGTCGGCGAGAACGTGCTGATGGGCGCCGAGGGCGCGGACGAGGCGCAGGTGCGGCGGGCGCTCGCGGTGGCGCAGGCCGACTTCGTGCACGAGCTGCCCAAGGGGCTGGACACGGAGGTCGGTGAGCAGGGCCTGAGCCTCTCCGGCGGCCAGCGCCAACGCCTCGCCCTGGCCCGTGCGGTGGTGGGCGGACCACGCTTCCTGGTGCTGGACGACCCGCTCTCGGCGCTGGACGTGCACACGGAGACGCTGGTGGAGGCGGCGCTGCGGCAGGTGCTGGAGGAGACCACGGCGGTGGTGGTGGCGCACCGCCCCTCGACGGTGATGCTGGCGGACCGGGTGGCGCTGCTGTCCGGGGGCCGGATCACGGCGGTGGGCACCCATCAGGAGCTGCTGCGGTCGAACACGGAGTACGCGTGGCTGATGTCGGGGGCGGAGCCGGGGGGCGGGGGTGGCCTCGGGACGGACCCGGGCGACGGGACCGTGGCGCCCGGGGCCGGGGCGGGTGACGGGAGCGTGCCCGGTGACGCCCGCGCCGACGCCGGACCTCCGGCCGACGGGGAGCCCGCCGCCCCGGCCCCCGGCCCCGTAACGACCACCAAGGTCCCCGCCGAGGAGGGCACCCGATGACCACGACCACCGACGACGCGGCCGCCGGGCGCACCCCGCCGACCGGCGACGACGAGGCCGCCCGGACAGGCGCCGCCACCGCCCCCGGCGAAGCGTCCGGCAAGGGGCCCGGCAGGGCCGCGCCCGCCCCGGAGGCCGCCGACCCCTTCGACCAGGACGACCTGCCCGCCCCGCCCGGCGCGACCCGGGCGCTGTTGTTCTCCCTGCTCCGCCCGATGCGCGGCCGGGTCGCCATCGCCGCGCTCCTGCTGGTGCTCCAGCAGGCGGCGGTCCAGGCGGGCCCGCTGCTGGTGGCGTACGCGATCGACAGCGGGGTCCCGGCGTTCCGGGACCACGACTACGGGCCCCTGATCGCGGTGGCGGTCGGCTATCTGCTCTGTTCGGTGGGCGCGGGACTGCTCCAGTACGCGTTCATCCGGGGCGCGGCCCGCATCAACCAGAACGCGCTGCTGGACCTGCGCGGCCGGATCTTCCGTCACGCCCAGGCGCTGAGCGTGGACTTCCACGAGCGCTACACCTCGGGGCGGCTGATCTCGCGCTCCACCACGGACGTCGAATCGCTCCAGGAGCTGCTGAGCGAGGGGCTCCAGGAGCTGATCACGGTCGTCCTCTCCTTCGTGTCGATCGGGCTGGTCCTGCTCTGGCTGGACCTGGGCATCGGCGGAATCGCGGTGCTCTCCTTCGTACCGCTGTATCTGCTGGTACGGCTCTACCGGCGGCGCGCGGCCGTCGTGTACGGGGCGCGGTCGACGGCGATCGCCGCGGTGATCGTCAAGTTCGCGGAGACCATGAACGGCATCCGCCCGGTCCGGGCGTTCCGCCGGGAGCGGTCCAACGACGCGGCGTTCGCCCAGCTCAACGGGGTGCACGAGCGGCGCAACGGCGACGCGCTGCTGGAGATGGCGCGCTATGTCGTCGGCTCCCGGCTGGTCGCGAACACGGCGGTGGCCGGGATGGTGCTGTGGGGCGCCTACCGGGTGGCCGGGGGGACGCTGGCGCTCGGGGTGCTGGCGGCGGCGGTGCTGTATCTGCGCCGCCTCTACGACCCGATCGACCGGCTGGGGATGTTCCTCAACTCCTACCAGTCGGCGGCGGCCTCGCTGGAGAAGATCGCGGGCCTGCTGGCCCAGACCCCGACGGTCCCGGTGGCGGCGGACCCGAAGGAGCTGCCCGCCCGCTCGGGCGACCACCCGCGCCGGGAGGTCGTCTTCGACGGGGTGCGGTTCGCCTACCGTACGGGCGGCGAGGTGCTGCCCACGTTCGACCTGCGCATCCCGGCCGGGGCCACGGTGGCGGTCGTCGGCTCGACGGGCGCGGGCAAGTCGACGCTGGCCAAGCTGCTGGCCCGGTTCTACGACCCGACCGAGGGCCGGGTGCTGCTGGACGGGGTGGACCTGCGGGAGCTGGCCACGGCCGAGCTGCGCAGGGGCGTGGTGATGGTGACGCAGGAGGCGTTCCTGTTCTCCGGGACGGTGGCGGAGAACATCGCGATCGGCCGCCCGGACGCCACCCGCGACGAGATCGAGCGCGCGGCGAAGGCGATCGGCGCGCACGACTTCATCGCCTCGCTCCCCGAGGGCTACGACACGGACGTACGGAAGCGGGGCGGCCGGATCTCGGCGGGCCAGCGCCAGTTGGTCGCCTTCGCCCGCGCCCTGCTCGCGGACCCGGCGGTACTGATCCTGGACGAGGCGACCAGCTCCCTGGACATCCCCGGCGAGCGGGCGGTGCAGCGCGCCATGGACACGGTGCTGCACGGCCGCACGGCGGTGGTGATCGCCCACCGCCTGTCCACCGTGGAGATCGCGGACCGGGTGCTGGTGATGGAGGGCGGCCGGATCGTGGAGGACGGGGCACCGGCCGAACTGATCGGCGGCACGGGGCGGTTCGCGGGGCTGCACCGGACGTGGAAGGACAGCCTGGTCTGAGGATCCGCCTTCCGGGTTCCGCGGCCGGGCCACTCCCCGTGCCGGTGCGTGGAGGCTCATGCTCCGGCCTCCGCACATGGCTCGGGCCCCGGCCTCCGCACATGGCCCGGGCCCCGGCCTCCGCACATGGCTCGGGCCCCGGCCGGAATCGGCTGGGGCCCGGGCGGTTACGGCCGTTCGGCGGTCAGACCTTCACCAGTTCGTAGGTGCCGGTGCCGTCCTGCCTGCCGCTGCTGTACTGGCGCAAGAACTCGCCGTCGGCGTAGCGGTCATGGCCGATCATGTAGCCGGTGTACTTGTTCTGGACGCCGATCTTCCCGGAGCCGGGGACGTCGCGGTAGATGTAGAACCGCTGGAGGTCGTCCTCCGCGCAGGCGGCCGTCATCAGGGCCGCCCGTTCGGTGGAGGGGTTCTGCTGGGCGATGGTCGCGCACCAGCCGCTGCCCCCGTTCCACAGGGTCGCCTCAAGGACGCCGTTGTTCTCCGTCACGTTGCACAGCCGCCAGCGGTCCAGGTTGGCGCTGAAGATCGTCGAGGGTCGCAGGCGGACACCGTCGCTCGCGAGAACCGGCGCACCCCAGGACAGGGGCTTGCCGGGTACGGCGATCTTGTAGACGTCGGTGCCACAGGTGAGAGCGGCCCGTGCGCCGGGCGCGGTGGCCGGGGCGCTCTCCGCGCTCCCGGTGGCCTTGGCGGCGCTCTCGGCCGTGTGCCGGGCGGCGGTGGCTTTCGCCGAGGGGACCGGGCCCGCCGCGTGCTGGGCGGTGGCGGTGGCGCTGCCGCAGTCCAGCAGGCTCTGCGCCTTGGCCATGAGGCTGGTGGCGGGGACATCGTCCTCGCAGCGGACCGCGCCTTCCTCGATGGTGGAGTAGGTGGTGTAGCTGCCGCCGTCAGGGCCCTCGACCCACTTCAACGCGTAGCTGCCGTCGCCTTGTTGAACGCGGTTGCAGTTGAGGCTTCCGTAGGTGCCGGTGACCTTCTTCGTGCCCTTGTAGAGACCGTAGTAGCCGGGCTGCAGGAAGTTCCAGGTGATGGAGTCCGACACGGTGCTGGTGGAGGTGTAGTTGACCTGCACGCTCAGGCCCAGGCTCGCGCCGACCGAGCCGAGGGCCTCGACGGCGAAGCTGCCCTGGACGTTGCCGTTGACACCGACGGCGACCGAGATGGTGGTCTGGGTGCTGGTGGAGACGGTCTGGGAGCCGGTCGTGCCCTCGGTGACGTACCAGCCCGTGAAGTGGGTGATCGTCGGTGAGACTTCGGTGGTCTTGATGACCGGGTGGCGCTTGCCGAGATCGGCCGCGGTACAGGTCTGGCCGGGCTGGGCCGCCTGCTGGGCGACGGCAGGCGCGGCAGGCGCGGCAGGCGCGGCGGCGGCCGGGGTGGCGGCCAGGCCCGCGGCGGCCGTCGCGGTGGCCATGAGCGCTCCGAGCCCTCTGCCCAGACGGATTCCGGTGTGGCGCATCGTTGTTTCCCCCTTGCTGTGTGTGGTCGGTGAGCTGAGTGAAAGTAGCGCCGTCGGGGGAGGCGAGGCGATACCACAACTGGCCAAATATGATCAAGAGATGTCCCGTTCTCCTTCGGTATGAACGGGAGTTGTCGGTTCCGTAGCTGCGGTGCGACCACGAAGAGGCCACCGTCCAAGGACGTCGGCGGTACGGGCCCGAGAATCGGCCGGCCGCCGGTCAGGGGGGTCTGCCACGGTGGCGGCCATGACTCATGACTTCCTGCCCGGCCTCGAACTGGCCCGGCTGTTCCACGCCGAGGCCGTCGCCCCGTCCTGCACACGGCGCTGGACGGGGTCCCGTATGCGACGGCGCTGATCGGCTGGGGCTCCGAGGTGCAGGGTTTCGACACCGTACGCTCGACCGACCACGCCTGGGGGCCGCGGCTCCAGGTGTTCCTCGGCGGCGACGACTTCCGCGCGCACGCGGAGGAGCTCCGAGCGCTGCTCGACCGCGCGTTGCCCGAGACGTTCCGCGGCCACCCGGTCCGCTTCTCCTTCCCCTACGGTGCGCCCGCCCGGCACTGGGTCGACGTCCACGACCTCCGGGGCTTCTTCATGGCGACCATCGAGGACCCCGGGGTCAGGTCGCTGCCGCCCGTGGGGGCGATCGACCAGTTCGTCGACAGCACCGACGTGACCTCGTCCGCCGACCGTCGCCGACGCTGCGTCACGGGGCCCGTACCGGCCATGCCGAACCTCGACACGTAGACACGTAGACAGGAAGGCGCGTAGGCGCGTAGGTCGCAGGCAGGCGCCGGAGGAGGGCCGGGGAAGCCCCGCCGTCCTACCAGCGTTCGGCGAGGAGGCCGGGGCCGGGCGGGCTGCCCGGCAGGGAGCCGTGGCCGGGGCGCAGCCCGTCCAGCGCGATGGCGATGACGCGGTGGCGGGCGTTGCCCGCCGCCTCGGCGAGGTCGGTCCTGCCCTGCGCCTCGAACTGCTCGACCAGCGAGGACTTGCCGAGCTGTTCGACGAGCAGGGAGATGTCCACGGTCGTGGCGTCCGCCCGCAGCACCCCGGCCGCATGGGCCCGCTCCACCAGGGCCCTCGCGAGCTCGTCGGACCTGGTGAACTTCTCGGCCATCTCGTCGGTGACCTCGACCGTTCCGGCCAGCGGCCCGAGCGCACCGGCGCTGAACTCGATGGCCGCGGTGACGTAGTGGACGAGCCCCTCCCAGGCGTCGTCCCGGGCGAGCCCCTCCTCCGCCGCCTGGATCCACTGCCCGAGCGAGAGCGCGCACAGGTGCTGGAACAGCTCCTCCTTGGTGCGGTACCGCCGGTAGAGGCTGGCGATGCCGACACCCGCGCGGGCCGCGATCGCCGCCACGGACGCATGGGCGCCGTCCGCGGCGAGGACCTTCCGGGCGGCCTCCAGGAGGGCGCGGTCGTTGCGTTCGGCTTCTGCGTACCGGGGAGCTCGTCGGGCCATGGGCCCACTGTAGTCACTTGCGAAGCGAATCGCTCCGTTATAGCTTCCAAACGAAGCGAAACTATCCGTTTGGAGGCACCGTGCTGTCCGTGGTGATGGAGGAGTTCGGAGGACCGGAGGTCCTGAGGGCTCGGCAGGTCGAGGATCCGGTGCCGGGGCCCGGTCAGTTACTCGTCGACGTGGCGTACGCGAGCGTCACCTTCGTCGAGACGCAGGTGCGCTCGGGCAACGGCCCCTTCGGCCGTCCCCCGCTCCCCCGCGTACTGGGCAACGGCGTCGGCGGCCGGGTCGTCGCCGTGGGGCCGGGCGCGGACCCCTCCCTGGTCGGTACGGTCGTGGTCACCACGACCGGCGGTACGGGCGGCTACGCCGAACGCGCCCTCGCCCGGGCCGACGAGGTGGTGCCGGTTCCGCCCGGCCTCGCCCTCACGGACGCGGTCGCGCTGCTGGCCGACGGCCGCACGGCCCTCCTGCTGTTCCGGCAGGCGGAGATCGAGCCCGGCGAGAAGGTCCTCGTGGAGGCCGCCGCCGGAGGTGTCGGCAGCCTTCTGGTCCAGCTGGCCGTGCACGCGGGCGCCCACGTCATCGGCGCCGCACGCGGCACGCGCAAGGCCGAGCTCGTCGTCTCGCTCGGCGCCGCCTTCGTCGACTACTCCCAGGAGCAGTGGCCGCGCCAGGTACGGGACGCGGCCGGGGGCGGTCTCGACGTCGTCTTCGACGGAGTGGGCGGAGTAATCGGCACCGCGGCGGCGGGCGCCCTGGGCCCCGGCGGTCGCCTCAGCCTCTACGGTATGGCGAGCGGCGCGGACGCCGAGCTCGACGAGGACGACCTCGCCGCCCGGCGGATCCGTACCCTCGGACTCTTCGCGGCGCCGGACCCCGCCGCGACCCACGCCTTCATCGGTGAGGCGCTCCGGCTCGCGGCGGACGGCGTCCTGCGCCCGGTCGTCGGCCAGGTCTTCCCGCTCGCATCTGCCGCCGAGGCGCACGCCGCCATCGAGGCACGGGCCACCGTGGGCAAGACCCTGCTCGCCGTCGGCGGCCCGGACTCGGGCCGATGAGCGCCCGACCGGAGTCCGGATCGCCGGAGCGGGCGGGCGCCAGGGAGTGGACCGCCCTCGCGGTCCTGGGCGTTCCGGCCGTCCTCGTCATGATGAACATGTCGGTGCTCTACCTCGCGCTCCCGACGCTCAGCCGCGATCTGACCCCCAGCGGACCGCAGTTGCTGTGGATCACGGACATCTACGGTTTCATGGTCGCCGGTGCCCTGATCACCATGGGCACGCTCGGCGACCGGCTCGGCCACCGCCGGATCCTGCTGGCCGGGGCCGTCGCCTTCACCTGCGCCTCGGTCTTCGCGGCGTACGCGGACAGCGCCGGGACGCTCATCGCCGCGCGGGCGGTCCAGGGCGTCGCCGCCGCCTCCCTCGCACCCTCCTCGCTCTCCGTGATCCGTACCCTCTTCCGCGATCCCGGGCAGCGCACCCTCGCGATCACCATCTGGATGATGAGCTTCATGGGCGGCGGGGCGCTCGGTCCGCTCGTCGGCGGGGTCCTGCTCCAGTACTTCTGGTGGGGCTCGGTCTTCCTGGTCGCCGTACCGACCATGCTGGTGCTGCTCCTCACCGTCCCGTTCCTGGTGCCGGAGTTCCGTCCGGCCGAGTCCGGGCGGCTCGACCCCGTCAGCGTGGCGCTGTCCCTGACGGCACCGCTCGCGATCGTGTACGGGGTCAAGGGCCTCGCCTCGGACGGCGTCGGGCCGTCCGCGCTGGGTGCCATCGCCGCGGGTGCGGCCGTCGGCGCGGTCTTCGTACGGCGTCAACGGCGGCTCGACACGCCTCTGCTCGACCTGTCCCTCTTCAGGATCCCCGCGTTCGCGGTCCCGGCCGGAGGAATGATCGTGGTCGGGATGCTCCTCTTCGGGACGAGCCTCCTCACCTCGCAGTACCTGCAACTGGTGCTGGGCTTCGAGCCCTTGGAGGCGGGACTGTGGCAACTGCCGACCGCCGTGGGCGGCACGGCGGCCGCTCTGTGGGTCTCGGGTCTCGCCGCCCGTTTCCAGCCCGCCGTGCTGATGAGCGGGGGCGCCGCCCTCGCCGTCCTCGGGCCGGTCCTGCTCACCCGGGCCGATGGCGGCCCCGGCTTCGTGGTGGCGGGCTCGCTGCTGCTCTTCGCCGGTCTCACCCCCTTCATGGCCCTGGGCACCGGCCTGGTCGTGGGCGCCGCGCCGCCCGAACGCGCGGGCGCCGCCTCGGCCGTCTCCGAGACCGGGGCGGAACTCGGCGGCGCGCTGGGCATCGCCACCCTGGGCAGCATCGCCACCGCCGTCTACGGCGGCCGCATGACGGACCGGTTGCCCGACGGCGTACCGGCGGAGCTCGCCGGACCCGCCGGGGAGACGCTCTCCGCCGCGCTGGAGGCCGCGCAACAGCTCCCCGAACCGCTGGGCGCCGCGCTGGCCGACACCGCCCGCGCCGCGTTCACCCACAGCCTGCATGTGCACGGGCTCATCCTGATCCCCCTCCTGCTGGCCCTCTCCGCGCTCACGCTCACCCTGCGGCGGCGCGACGGGAACCAGGCCGACGACGACCGGACACCCGCCGACGCCCCGGCGCCGGTCACCGACTGAGAGGAGACCCGACTCATGCGGGTCGAGGTGTACTTCGACATCCTGTGCCCCTGGTGCTACATCGGGAAGAGGAGGCTGACGACCGCACTCGCCGGACGCGAGGACGTGGAGGTCGTCTGGCGCAGCCTGGAACTCGATCCGGAGGGCGGCCGGACGGCGGGGCCGACGGCGGCCGAGGTCATCGCCCGGTACCGGAGCAGTGCGGAGCGGGCCGCCGCGCGGGTGCGGCACATCCAGTCGCTCGGCGAGGCCGAGGGGCTGCGGCTCGACCTGCACCGGGCGCGGCCGGTCAACTCCTTCGACGCGCACCGGCTGGTCCGGCTGGGCGCCGCCCACGGCCGGGCCGACGAGGTGCTGGAGCGGCTGCTGTACGGCTACCACACCGAAGCGCTCGACATCGCCTCCCACAAGGTGCTGGAGGAGCTGGGGGCCGAGGCGGGACTGGAGCCGCCGGTGGTCCGCCGGATGCTGGAGGGCACGGAGTTCACGGACGGCGTGCGCGCGGACGAGCGGTCCGCGCGGGCGCGGGGCGTCGAGGGCGTTCCCACGCTGATCGTGGACGGCGGGTCACCCGCCTCGGCCGTCCAGGACCCGGAGACCCTGGCCCGGCTGCTGAGTTCCCGGCGTTCCCCGTCCGGCGGCTGACGCCACCACGGCGTCCGGGCAGCCCCCGCCTCACCCCGGCAGCAGCCGTACCACCCCGTCGCGCAGCCAGGTCCGTTCCGTGCTCATGAAGCGGTGCAGGGTCCGGGAGGCGAAGGCGGCCCGCTGGGCACCGCGGCGGCGTTCGCGGTCGTAGGCGCGCAGGGCGGCGGTGAGGCCTGCGGGGCCCGGGGGCGCGGCGGCCACCGCGCGGGCCAGGGCGTCCGCGTCCAGGATCGCGGTGCAGGCTCCCTGGCCGAGGTTGGGGGTCATGGCGTGGGCCGCGTCGCCGACCAGCGCGACGGGGACCGCCGAGCCGTCGGCGGAGACGAACGAGGGCAGGGCCGGGTACAGATGGCGCATCTCGTAGCGGATCCAGGTCTCCGGGTCGGTGGCGCCCAGGATGCGCGGGATCGGGTCGTGCCAGCCGGTGAAGAAGGCGCGCAGTTCGTCGGCGGTGGTCGCCCCGGGGACGGTGGCGTACCAGTTGGTGCGGCCCGGCTCGACGGGGGTCATCCCGAAGAACCGGCCGCTGCCCCAGGTCTCCCCGTGGAGCGGGCTCTCGAAGTCGGCGATGCCGATCCAGGCGACGGTGGAGACCGGGCGCGGGCCGCTGCGGTCGCCGAAGCGAGCGGTGCGCACGGCGCTGCGGATGCCGTCGGCGCCGACCACCAGGTCCTGCCCGGCGGTCAGGGCCCGTACGTCGGTGACGGTCTCCCCCAGTTCCAGCGGTACGTCCCCGAAGCCGTCCAGCCCGGCGAGCAGGGCGTCGATCAAGTAGGGACGAGAGATGAGGAGTTCGGGGCGGCCCGCCTTCCGCTCGATGCGCTCCAGCGGGAGACGGGCCAGCACACGGCCGTCCGGGGTGCGGATGCGCGCGTCGCGGTAGGGGACCGCGTGGTCGCGCAGGGCCTGCCCGACGCCGAGCCGGTCGAGCGCCGACTGGGCGGTGGGGTGGATGCCGAAGGCGGCGCCGTACCGCTCCAGTTCGGGGCGGCGCTCCAGCACGGTCACCCGCCAGCCCGCGCGGCGCAGCCCGATCGCCGTGGCCAGGCCCCCGACACCCGCCCCGACGACGGTCGCCGTTCCGGGCCCTGCTCCCGCTCCCGCGCGCCCTGTCATGACGTACTCCCGAAGCTCGTCCGGCCGGTGCGAACAACCACCACATCCGTGGTACCACGCCTGGGGTAGCATCGGCAAGCAGAGACGAGAGACAGGGACAGCAGCGGTTACGGGGCCGAGGGAGCGGGCGCATGAATCCTGACCGGCGCGACCGGCTGCGCGACGCGGCCATCGCCGTACTGGCCGGTGAGGGCGGGCGCGGCCTCACCCACCGGGCCGTGGACCGGGCGGCCGAGGTGCCGGACGGGACCACCAAGAACTACTTCCCGACCCGGGACGCGGTGCTGCGGGCGGTGGCCGAGCGCTGTCTGGAGCAGTACCTCGCGCTCACCGCACAGCTCGCCGCCGCACCCGGCCCCGCCGACCGCGAGGGGCTGGTGACCCTGTTCCGTACCCTCCTGGAGAACGTCGCCGGGCCCGGCCGCCCCCGGCTCCTCGCCTGTCTTGAGCTCCAGGCGGAGGCGGCCCGGCGGCCCTGGCTCGCCGCCCTCCTGGACCCGATGGCGAGCGGCGACTTCGCCGGGTTCGAGGCGGCCCAGCGATCCGCCGGACTGCCCGTCACCCCGCAGCGGGCCGCCACCGTCACGCTCGCGCTGCACGCGGCGATCCCGCACCTGCTGGGCGGCGGCCCGGCCACCCGGGCGGCGGCGGGGCTGGACGACCTCGACCGGTTCGTACGGGGACTGCTGGACGCGGTCTACCCGGCGGACGCGCCGCCCTGACCGGGCCCCACACACAGGTGCGTCCCCCTGCCCGGCGAGGCAGGGGGACGCACTTCACGTTCCGTACGAGACGTTACGAGTCGTTACGAGACGCTGTGGAACGTCAGGCGGCCGCACCGTCCCGGCGGCGACGGCCCAGCGCGAAGACGACACCGGCACCGGCCAGGATCGCCACCCCGCCGATGGTCGCGATGACCGGCAGGTTGGAGTCCGAACCGGTCTGGGCGAGCCTGCCCTCGGGCTTGATCTCGGTGTTGCCGACGGGCTTGACCGGGACCGGCTTCTTGCCGCCCGTCTGGGGCTTGGCCTCGTTCGGCTCGCCCGGCTCGGCACCGGCCGCGATGACATCGAACGGGTAGAAGTCCTCGCCGCCGAGGGAGACGCAGTTGCCCTGCTCATCGGCGTAGAGGCCGATGGCAAGGGCGTAGGCGAAGCCCGCGGGCGCCTTCTTGTCGACGCTCAGCCGCAGGTCGATCGCGAAGGACTCCTTGGCCCGGATGTCGGTATAGCCGAGGTAGCCGGGGAGCTCGTCCTCCGCGCCGAGGGAGATGTCCGTCCAGACGCCCGTCTCCGGGTTCTTGAACTGGAGCGTGAGGTGGCCGCTGGCCTCGTCCCATGTGTCGGTGTCGACCTGCGCGGCGACGACACCCAGGTCGACGCGCTTGTAGGCCTTGTCGCCCTCGTTGACCACGTTCAGCTTGAAGGCGTGGAACCCGCTGCCCGCCACGATCCTGGACGGGAGGCCGGAGAGCCCGGCGGACAGGTCCTCGTCGAGGTTCAGGTCTCCCCGGTCCTCGCAGATGTCGCCGATCGCGGTCGGGGCCGGGGCGGGAGAAGTCGTGGCGGGGGCCGGAGGGTCCTTGGGCTTCTCGCCCTCCGCGGCCTCCTCACCCTCCGCGGCCTCCTCGCCCTTCTCGGTGTTCTCGCCGTCCGTGGCTTCTTTGTCCTCATCCGTCCCCGGGGCCGGAGCGGCCTCCTCCTGCTCCTCGGCCGTGGGGGCGCCCTCGCCCGCCTCCGGCACGGACGACTCCTCGGTCTCCTCCGTCGCGGGGGACGCCTCGGAGGTCTCCGTGGCCTCGGTGGCCGGGACGGGGTTCGCGACGGCGACGGAGGCCGACAGGAGAGTGACCGGGGCGAGTACTGCGGTCGCGGCGGCGGCCAGTGCGCGGCGGAGCTTCATGAGATGAGGACCTCGGAAGAGTCTGGGTGCCGCCGGAGCGGCACGAAGGCTGGGAGGGCCGTCCGGGTTTCGGAGGTGGAGGGAGAACACGGGTGAGGCCAATGCGTTCGACCGCTACCGGTGGCGCAGGGTTGTACGCGAGAGTCAGCAACTCGTGTGACATGCCGCACAGACCACGCCCGACCGCTGCCATGCCTGCCCCGCACAGGGCACATCCGGTCACCGCCGGACCTGTCCCCGCACAGGACGCGCGTCCGGTCACCGCCAGGCCCGCCCCGCCTTACCCCGCCCCGCGGGCCGCCCCCTTCCGCTGACGGGCTGACGGGCTGACGGGCTGACGGGCTGACGGGATCTGGCCAGAACCCGACCCTGTCTCACCAGGTGGGCGACAACCGCTTCCGGGCGCGCCGTTCGAATGTGCCATCGACACACCGAACCTGTGCCCACCCTGTGAATACGGGCCTTCGCACACCCCGGCAACATTCCGGCAATGATCGGCGAAACGTCCGCTTAACGAACATGACCTTTCCGGCAACGAACGAATTCCGGCCAAGTTATTGACGCGCTCCTGACAGGCGTACGGATCTGCTGACACTCTTCCCCCGTTCTGCGCACCGCCTGCACCAGCCGGACGGCTCATCCAGCGCCGCCCGGTAACCCCCCTCGCAGAAGGAGTCCGCGTGAGATCCACGCCCAGCCGTCGCGCCACCGCGACCGGCGCTCTGATAGCCGCAGCAGCCATGATCGCCGTCGGACTGCAGTCCGGCTCCGCCACCGCCACCCCGGCCTCGGCCGCCCCCGCCGGGGGGATCACCGCCGGCACCAAGGCCGACCCCGGTTCGCTCCCCGCCACGCTCTCCCCCGCCCAGCGCGCCGAACTCCTCAGCGAGGCCAACGCCACCAAGGCGGCCACCGCCAAGGAGCTCGGGCTCGGCCCCACGGAGAAGCTCCTCGTCCGCGATGTCGTCCAGGACCGGGACGGCACCACGCACACCCGCTACGAGCGCACCCTGAACGGGCTCCCCGTCCTCGGCGGCGACCTGGTGGTGCAGGAGACCACGGCCGGGAAGACCCTGAGCGTCGTCAAGGCGTCGAAGGCGACCACCGCGCAGCTGAAGGCCGTCGGCCTCACCGCCGACGTCGCCCCGGCCGCCGCCGAGAAGCAGGCGCTCGGTGCGGCGAAGGCCGAGGGCTCGAAGGCGACGAAGCCGAGCGAGGCGCCGCGCAAGGTCGTCTGGCTGGGCAGCGGCTCCCCGCAGCTCGCCTACGAGACGGTCGTCGGCGGACTCCAGCACGACGGCACCCCGAACGAGCTGCACGTGATCACCGACGCCGCCTCCGGCGAGAAGCTGTACGAGTGGCAGGCCGTCCACAACGGGACCGGCAACACCCAGTACAGCGGCCAGGTGACGCTGGGCACCGCGCCCTCGTACACGCTGACCGACACCGCGCGCGGCAGCCACAAGACGTACAACCTGAACCGGGGCACCTCCGGCACCGGCACGCTCTTCACCAACTCGACCGACATCTGGGGCAACGGCACCCCCCAGAACCTGGAGACCGCAGGCGCCGACGCCCACTACGGCGCCGCGCTCACCTGGGACTACTTCAAGAACGTGCACGGCCGCAACGGCATCCGCGGTGACGGCGTCGGCGCGTACTCCCGGGTCCACTACGGCAACAACTACGTCAACGCGTTCTGGCAGGACAGCTGCTTCTGCATGACGTACGGGGACGGCGCGGGCAACGCCAAGCCGCTGACCTCCATCGACGTGGCCGCCCACGAGATGACCCACGGCCTCACCTCGAACACCGCGCGCCTCGTCTACAGCGGCGAGTCCGGCGGTCTCAACGAGGCGACGTCCGACATCTTCGCCGCCGCCGTCGAGTTCCACGCGAACAACGCCCAGGACCCGGGCGACTACCTGGTCGGCGAGAAGATCGACATCCGCGGCAACGGCACGCCGCTGCGCTACATGGACAAGCCGAGCCGGGACGGCAGCTCCAAGGACTACTGGTACGCGGGCATCGGCGGCGTCGACGTCCACTACTCCTCGGGCCCGGCCAACCACTGGTACTACCTGCTCTCCGAGGGCAGCGGCGCCAAGACGATCAACGGCGTCAGCTACGACTCCCCGACCTCCGACGGACTGCCGGTCACCGGCATCGGCCGGGACAAGGCGTCGCTGATCTGGTTCAAGGCGCTCACCACCAAGTTCACCTCCTCGACCAACTACGCCGCCGCCCGCACCGGCACGCTCGCGGTCGCCAGTGAGCTGTACGGCGCCACCAGCCCCGAGTACGCCGCCGTGGCGCACGCCTGGGCCGGCGTCAACGTGGGCACCCGGCCCGGGGGCGGCGACCCCGACCCGGGCGGCAAGGTCTTCGAGAACAACACCGTGGTGAACATCCCGGACGCGGGCGCGGCCGTCACCAGCGCGGTCAACGTCACCGGCATCGCGGGCAACGCCCCGAGCGCCCTCAAGGTGGACGTCAACATCAGCCACACCTACCGCGGTGACCTGGTCATCGACCTGGTGGCCCCGGACGGCGGCACCTTCCGCCTGAAGAACTCCTCCGCCTCTGACTCCGCGGACAACGTGATCGCGACCTACACGGTCAACGCCTCGTCCAAGGTGGCCAACGGGCAGTGGCGGCTGAGGGTCCAGGACGTGTACCGCTCGGACACCGGCCGGATCAACAGCTTCAAGCTCACCTTCTGACCCCACGGGATCACCGCACCACCGGATGCAACCGGATCAAACCGGATGCAACCGGATGCAACCGGATGAGGACGAACGGCCCGGCAGGGGTTCTGCTCCCCTGCCGGGCCGTTCGCTCTTCCGTCCGTACGGGACATCCTCAGCGCATCAGCACGCCCGCGCCCTCCCCCGTAGCCTCGTTCGGCACCGCGACCAGGCCCAACTCGGCGCCCGAGGCCAGCAGTTCATGGGCGGGCAGAACGCGTACCGTGTAGCCGTACGGTCCCGTCCGGTCCAGGGCGAGCGGGCCCTCGTACAGCCAGCGGTCCTCCAGGTCGTGGCCGCCCGCCGGCTTCAGCGGGAAGACCTGGGCGTCCGCGATGGCGTCGGCCGAGTCCACCCGGCCCGCGACCACCTGGACCTCGACGTCGTCCGGGTCCAGGCCGCCGAGGGCGATCCGCACCCGGAGCGACAGCGTCGCCCCCAGCTCCGCCGAGCCGCCCGCCACCGTGTCGGTGACCGACTCCACATGGTCCACGGAGACTTTCGGCCACGCCGCCCGGACCTTCGCCTTCCACTCGGCGAGGTCCCGCGCGACCGCCGGGCCGAGCGCCCGCCGGGAGTGCGCGGCGGGGGCGTACAGCCGCTCCACGTACTCACGCACCATCCGCCCCGCGAGCACCTTCGGCCCCAGGTTGACCAGGGTGGAGCGGACCATCTCGATCCACCGGTCCGGCAGCCCCGTCGCCCCCCGGTCGTAGAAGCGCGGGGCGACCCGGTCCTCGATCAGGGCGTACAGGGCGTTCGACTCCAGCTCGTCGCGCCGGTCCTCGTCGACCGCCGAGCCGTCGGCGGTGGGGATCTCCCAGCCGAAGTCGGGCTCGAACCACTCGTCCCACCAGCCGTCGCGCACGGAGAGGTTGAGGCAGCCGTTGAGCGCGGCCTTCATCCCGCTCGTGCCGCACGCCTCCAGCGGGCGCAGCGGGTTGTTGAGCCAGACGTCACAGCCCGGGTAGAGCTTCTGCGCCATGCCCATGCCGTAGTCCGGCAGGAAGACGATCCGGTGGCGCACGCGCGGGTCGTCGGCGAACCGCACCAGGTCCTGGACCAGCCGCTTGCCGCCGTCGTCGGCGGGGTGGGCCTTGCCCGCGACCACGATCTGGATCGGGTGCGTCGGGTGCAGGAGGAGCCCCCGCAGCCGGTCGCGGTCGCGCAGCATCAGCGTCAGACGCTTGTACGAGGGGACCCGGCGGGCGAAGCCGATGGTGAGGACGGACGGGTCCAGGACGTCGTCGATCCAGCCCAGTTCGGCGGTGCCCGCGCCGCGCCTGCGCCAGGAGGCGTAGAGGCGGCGGCGGACCTCGGTCACCAGCTGGCCGCGCAGCTCCCGGCGCAGCTCCCAGATCTCCTGGTCGCCGATCCCGCCCACCGCGTCCCAGCGGCGCGGGGTGCCGGGCTGCCGCGCGGAGGTCCCGTCCGCCACCGGTCCGCCTGCCAGCACCTGGTGGGCGCGGCCGGTGCCGACCTGTCCGGCGCCGAGGCGGAAGACCTCGGGGGCGACCCAGGTGGGGGCGTGCACCCCGTTGGTGACGGACGTGATCGGCACGTCGGCGGGGTCGAAGCCCGGCCAGAGCCCGGAGAACATCTCCCGGCTGACGGCCCCGTGGAGGGTGGAGACGCCGTTGGCGCGCTGGGCGAGCCGGAGCCCCATCACCGCCATGTTGAACAGCTCGGGCTCGCCGCCGGGGTAGGTCTCGCGGCCCAGCGGCAGGATCTTCTCCACGGGTACGCCGGTCAGCTCGCCGTCGTCGCCGAAGTGGCGGGCGATCAGCTGCCGGTCGAAACGGTCTATCCCGGCGGGTACCGGGGTGTGGGTGGTGAAGACGGTCCCGGCCCGGACCACTTCGAGGGCCGCCTCGAAGTCCAGCCCGGTGGCGGCCAGTTCGCGGATGCGCTCCAGGCCGAGGAAGCCCGCGTGGCCCTCGTTGGTGTGGAAGACCTCCGGCTCCGGGGTCCGGGTGAGCCGGCACCAGGTGCGTACGGCGCGCACCCCGCCGATGCCGAGCAGCATCTCCTGGAGGAGGCGGTGGTCGCTGCCGCCGCCGTAGAGCCGGTCGGTGACATCGCGTTCGCCCGGGGCGTTCTCCTCGACGTCGGAGTCGAGCAGGAGCAGCGGGACGCGGCCGACCCGGGCCAGCCAGATGCAGGCGTACAGCGAGCGCCCGCCGGGCAGGGCGAGCACCACCCGGGCGGGGGTGCCGTCGGCCTCGCGGACCAGGTCGAGCGGGAGTTCGTTGGGGTCGAGGACGGGATAGTGCTCCTGCTGCCAGCCCTCGCGGGAGAGGCTCTGACGGAAGTAGCCGTGGCGGTAGAGCAGGCCCACCCCGATGAGCGGGACGCCCAGGTCGCTGGCGGCCTTGAGGTGGTCACCGGCCAGGATGCCGAGGCCGCCGCTGTACTGGGGCAGGGCGGCGGTGACGCCGAACTCGGGTGAGAAGTAGGCGATGGCGGAGGGCAGTTCCGCGCCCGAGGCCTGCTGTTCCTGGTACCAGCGGGGGCCGTCCAGATACTCCTTCAGGTCGGCGGAGGCCTCGGCGAGGCGGGAGAGGTACTCCTCGTCCCGCCCCAGTTCGGCCAGGCGCCCGGCGGTCAGGGAGCCGAGCAGCCGTACGGGGTCGGCGTCCGCGGGCCGCCACCCCTCGGGGTCGGCGGACCGGAAGAGCTCGCGGGTCTCGGTGTGCCACGACCAGCGCAGGTTGCGCGCGAGGTCGTGGAGGGGTCGGAGGGGTTCGGGGAGGACAGGACGCACGGTGAATCGACGAATGGCCTTCACGTACTCCACCTTTACAGGGGACTTGCGCATCCGAGGGGACGCACGACGGTGTGCGCCCTTCCGTCACCCTCGACGGTAGCGGCCGTCCGTGGCCCGCGACCACGGCGCGCGGGCGGCTCACCGGGGCCGGAAGCGGCTCGCGCGCGCCGCCCCACAGGAACACCACACGCACCGTCAGCCCTCCCCCACCCCACCCTTCACCTGCGGGTTTGGCCGATTTCCTTCCCGTACGCAGCCTTGTGGACCTTCGTGTCACAGGGAAGGCTGCCGTGTGGCGCCGCAGAGCGGGTATCCGGAACCTGTGAGGGTGCCACGGGCTTCGTACGCCTACTGGGGCGTGCGCCGGGCGCGACCGGGCCGGACCGGGGCGCGACCGGGGTACGACCGGGCGGTTACGACCGAGTAGTTAACACAGCGCCGGATTTCCCGTGAACGAGCGCGGGGAAGGCTTTCCGCGTACTTCCCGGTACGCAGTCGGACCCGGCCCGCACGCCCTCTCGGCGCACCTTTCGGTGCACCCTCTCGACGCATCCGAAACATGCACGAAACCCCCGCGACCCACCCATTCGAGTGCCATTCGAGTGAACGCGGACAGGAGCGGCCATGCCCACAGCCCGTCAGTCGACAGCTGAGCAGCTACAAAGGACAGATCCCCATCATCGCGGCACGCGCGGTCGGTCCTCCGCGTCCGTGCCGTCCCCCGTGCACGCCGAGCTCCTCCAGCCCTCAGGTGATTCCATGATCGGTCGTATTCCCGTCCTGGACGTCCGTCCCCTCGTCGACTGCGGCAGACGGCCGGCGAAGGCCGTCGTCGGCGAGACCTTCCAGGTCACCGCCACCGTCTTCCGCGAAGGCCATGACGCGGTGGCGGCCAATGTCGTCCTGCGCGATCCGAGCGGACGGGTCGGACCGTGGACCCCGATGCGCGAGCTGGCCCCGGGCACGGACCGGTGGGGCGCGGAGGTGACCACGACCGCCGAGGGCCGCTGGACGTACACGGTGGAGGCCTGGGGCGATCCGGTCGCCACCTGGCGCCACCACGCCGCGATCAAGATCCCGGCGGGCATCGACACCGATCTGGTGCTGGCGGAGGGCGCGGCCCTGCTGGAGCGGGCCGCCGCGGGCGTGCCGAAGAAGAACGGCCGGGAGGCGGTGCTCGCCGCGGTGGACGCGCTGCGCGACACCGCGCACGCCCCGGCCGCCCGGCTGGCCGCCGCCCTGACCCCGGCCGCCGAGGCCGTCCTCGCCCGGCACCCGCTGCGCGAGCTGGTCACCCGGTCCAAGCCGCTGGCGGTGCGGGTGGAACGCGAGCGGGCGCTGTACGGGTCGTGGTACGAGCTGTTCCCGCGCTCGGAGGGCGCGAAGCGGGTTCCGGTGGACCCGGCCGACACCTCGCCGGACGCGGAGACCCGGCTGGTCAGCGGCACGTTCCGGACGGCGGCCGAGCGGCTGCCGGCGGTCGCCGCCATGGGGTTCGATGTCGTGTACCTGCCCCCGATCCACCCGATCGGGACGACCCACCGCAAGGGCCCCGACAACACGCTGACGCCCGGTGAGCACGATCCGGGCGTGCCGTGGGCGATCGGTTCGCCGGACGGCGGGCACGACGCGGTCCACCCGGAGCTGGGCACGCTGGAGGACTTCGACCACTTCGTCTCGGTGGCCCGCAATCTGCGGATGGAGATCGCGCTGGACTTCGCGCTCCAGTGCTCGCCGGACCACCCGTGGGTCAAGGACCACCCGGACTGGTTCCACCACCGCCCCGACGGCTCGATCGCGTACGCGGAGAACCCGCCGAAGAAGTACCAGGACATCTATCCGATCGCCTTCGACAAGGACATGCGCGGTCTGGTGGCGGAGACCGTACGGATCCTGCGCTTCTGGATGGACCACGGGGTACGTATCTTCCGCGTCGACAACCCGCACACCAAGCCGGTGGTGTTCTGGGAGAAGGTCATCGCCGACATCAACGGCACCGACCCCGATGTCGTCTTCCTGGCGGAGGCGTTCACCCGACCGGCGATGATGCACACCCTGGGCGCGGTCGGGTTCCAGCAGTCGTACACGTACTTCACCTGGCGGAACACCAAGCGGGAGCTGACGGAGTACGTCACCGAGCTGTCCGGCGAGGCCGCCTCGTACATGCGGCCCAACTTCTTCGTGAACACCCCGGACATCCTGCCGGGGTACCTCCAGCACGGCGGCCGCCCGGCCTTCGAGGCCCGGGCCGTGCTCGCCGCCACCCTCTCCCCGTCCTGGGGCGTCTATGCGGGATTCGAGCTGTGCGAGAACACCCCGGCCAAGCCGGGGAGCGAGGAGTACCTGCACTCGGAGAAGTACGAACTGCGCCCGAGGGACTGGGAGTCGGCGGAGCGCGAGGGCCGCACGCTGACCCCCCTCATCACCTCGCTGAACCGGATCCGACGACGTAACCCCGCGCTCCAGCAGCTGCGTGACGTCCACTTCCACCACGCCGACAACGAGTCGCTGATCGTCTACAGCAAGCGGTCCGGCTCGAACACCGTTCTGGTGGTCGTGAACCTCGACCCTCACCACACCCAGGAGGCCACGGTCTCGTTGGACATGGAGCGGCTCGGCCTCCAGGGGCACGAGCGCGTACCGGTGCGCGACGAGCTCACCGGCGACACCTACCACTGGGGCAGGGCCTTCTATGTGCGCCTGGAGCCGGGCATCACGCCCGCGCACATCGCCGTCCTGCGACCGTCCCCGCCGACCGGAGGGTCACCCACACCATGATCGTCAATGAGCCTGTCCACGACACGTTCGAGGACACACCCGCCAAGGACCGTGATCCCGACTGGTTCAAGCGCGCCGTCTTCTACGAGGTGCTCGTCCGGTCCTTCCAGGACTCCAACGGCGACGGAATCGGCGACCTCAAGGGCATCACCGCCAAGCTGGACTACCTCCAGTGGCTCGGTGTCGACTGCCTCTGGCTGCCGCCGTTCTTCAAGTCCCCGCTGCGCGACGGCGGTTACGACGTCTCCGACTACACCGCCGTCCTGCCGGAGTTCGGCGACCTCGCCGACTTCGTGGAGTTCGTGGACGCCTCGCACCAGCGGGGCATGCGCGTCATCATCGACTTCGTCATGAACCACACGAGCGACCAGCACGAGTGGTTCCAGCAGTCCCGCAGCGACCCGGACGGGCCGTACGGGGACTACTACGTCTGGGCCGACGACGACAAGCAGTACCAGGACGCCCGGATCATCTTCGTCGACACCGAGACGTCCAACTGGACCTTCGACCCGGTCCGCAAGCAGTACTACTGGCACCGCTTCTTCTCCCACCAGCCGGACCTCAACTACGAGAACCCGGCGGTCCAGGAGGAGATCCTCGCGGCCCTGCGGTTCTGGCTGGACCTGGGCATCGACGGCTTCCGAGTCGACGCGGTGCCCTACCTCTACCAGCGCGAGGGCACCAACTGCGAGAACCTCCCCGAGACCCACCACTTCCTCAAGCGGGTCCGCAAGGAGATCGACGCCAACTACCCGGACACCGTGCTCCTCGCCGAGGCCAACCAGTGGCCGGAGGACGTCGTCGACTACTTCGGCGACTACGAGGCGGGCGGCGACGAGTGCCACATGGCGTTCCACTTCCCCGTCATGCCGCGCATCTTCATGGCCGTGCGCCGCGAGAGCCGCTACCCGGTCTCCGAAATCCTCGCCAAGACCCCGGCGATCCCGAAGAACTGCCAGTGGGGCATCTTCCTGCGGAACCACGACGAGCTGACCCTCGAAATGGTCACGGACGAAGAGCGCGACTACATGTACGCGGAGTACGCCAAGGACCCGCGGATGCGCGCCAACATCGGCATCCGCCGCCGTCTGGCCCCGCTGCTGGACAACGACCGCAACCAGATCGAGCTGTTCACCGCGCTGCTGCTGTCGCTGCCCGGCTCCCCGATCCTCTACTACGGGGACGAGATCGGGATGGGCGACAACATCTGGCTCGGCGACCGGGACGCGGTCCGCACCCCGATGCAGTGGACCCCCGACCGCAACGCCGGTTTCTCCTCCAGCGATCCGGGGCGGCTCTACCTCCCCACGATCATGGACCCGGTCTACGGCTACCAGGTCACCAACGTCGAGGCGTCGATGGCCTCGCCGTCCTCGCTGCTGCACTGGACCCGGCGGATGATCGAGATCCGTAAGCAGAACCCGGCCTTCGGGCTGGGTGAGTACACCGAGCTGCCGTCCTCCAACCCGGCGGTGCTGGCGTTCACCCGCGAGTACAAGGACGACCTCGTCCTGTGCGTGCACAACTTCTCGCGGTTCGCCCAGCCGACCGAGCTGGACCTGCGGTCGTTCGGCGGACGTCATCCGGTGGAGCTGATCGGCGGGGTACGCTTCCCGGCCATCGGCGAGTGGCCCTACCTGCTGACCCTGGCGGGACACGGCTTCTACTGGTTCCGGCTGCGCAAGGACGCGCCGCCGGCCTGATCCGGCGGCGGCCCGTGCGGGACGGTTTCCGCCGTCCCGCACGGGGCACTCTGACCGAGACGACAAGGCCCGGAGCCCTCGCGGTTCCGCCGCCTTCGTCCTTCACGGTTCCGCCGTTCGAGTCCGTAAGCACCTTCCTCTCCCGACACGTCCCGCACAGCCGGACAGCCATTGCCGCAATCCGGGACACTCTTCGCATCCTGTGGTGTGCCCGGGGGAAAGGACGCGATGCCATGTCGGAGGCTGCATCCACTCACGTCGCCCTGGCGAAGAGCACAAGGAACAGCGCGACCCCACGCAGTACGGTGGACGGCTCCCTGCTGCCGTCCCTCGCCCCCCTGCTCCACGAATGGCTGCCCCGGCAGCGGTGGTTCGCCGGCAAGGGCCGGCCGGTCACCGGGTTCGGCCTGGTGTCGGCCACCGAGATGCTGCCGGTGGACGGCACGGCCGGGCCGGGCCTGCTCCATCTCCTGGTCCGGGTCCAGCAGCCGTCACTGTCCCCCCGTCCGTCGGACGACTGCTACCAACTCCTCCTGGGCGTACGGACATCGCTGCCGACCACGCTCGGCGGGGCGCTGATCGGCCGGGTGGAGCGCGGACCGCTGGCCGGGCGGACCGTCTACGACGCGCTGCACGATCCCCGCCTGGCGGACCTTCTGCTGGAACGGTTCCGCCGCCCGGGAACCCTCGGCTCCCTCCGCTTCGAGCGGACCGCCGCGATCCCGTCCGGGCTGGCGCCCCGGGTGCTGGACGCCGAACAGTCCAACTCCTCGCTCGTCTACGGCGATGCGTACATCCTCAAGATCTTCCGCCGGGTCTTCCCGGGCACCAACCCGGATCTGGAGCTGCCGCTCGCCCTGGCCCGCGAGGGGTGCGAACGCGTCCCGGCCCCGGTCGCCTGGTTCGAGGCGCCCGGCCCCGAACCGCTCACCCTCGGTGTGCTCCAGCCCTTCCTGCACGGCGCCCGGGACGGCTGGCAGCTCGCCCTGACCGCGCTCACGGCGGGCCGCGACTTCGTCCCGGAGGCGCGGGCGCTGGGCCGGGCCACCGCCGAGGTGCACACCGCGCTCGCCGCCGCCCTGCCCACCCCGGCGCTGCACGGCACACAGACCCGGCAGCTGATCGCCCAGATGACCCAGCGTCTGGAGGCCGCCGCCCAGGCGGTTCCCGCCCTCGCCCCGTACGTCCCCGGGCTGCGCACCGCGTTCGACGCCGTGACCGCGCTCGGCCACCGGGGCGGCGGCTGGGCACAGCAGCGGGTGCACGGCGATCTCCACCTCGGCCAGGCGCTCCGCTCCCCCGACGGCTTCTGGTCGCTGATCGACTTCGAGGGCGAACCGGCCCGCCCGCTGGACGAGCGCCGCCGCCCGGCACCCCCGGTGCGCGATGTGGCGGGCATGCTCCGCTCCTTCGACTACGCGGCCCGCTCCCACCGCCCGTGGAATCCCGAGTGGGCGGCCCGCTGCCGCGCCGCCTACTGCGAGGGGTACGCGCTCGCGTCGGGCACCGATCCGCGCGGCGAGCCGGAGCTGCTGCGCGCCCATGAGACCGACAAGGCGGTGTACGAGGTGGTGTACGAGGCCCGGCACCGCCCCGACTGGCTGCCGGTCCCGATGGCCGCCATCCAGCGCCTGGCCCAGTCCGCCGCGGCCTGAACCCGCACTCCCCCCTTCCTCCCCTCCGCCCTCCAACCCCTCCGAGGAGGCAGTCCCTGTGACCGCCCGCAAGCCGTCCCGTAAGGCAAGCCGCAAGACCGCGACCGCCGAAGCCGACACGAGGGCCAAGGCCCCTGCCGAGGCTGTGAGCGTGGAAACCACGCAGACGGCCGCGCCCGTCTCCGCCTCCTTCGAAGGCACCGAAGCCGCTGAGGCCGCTGCCGCTCCGGCGCCCGTGCCCGCCGCGGCTTCCGCCTCCGCCTCCGGAGAAGCCGGGATCAAGGCCGCCGCGCCGGGAGCCGCTGCCACGGCCACCGCGCCCGCTCCCAAGCGCTCCCGGCCCCGGCGCGCGGACGCGGGTCCGCCGCGCCCCCGGCAGGGCGGTGACGGCGGGAGCGCGCGTCCCGCCCCGGCCCTGGACGGCGCGGACCGGGGCCGGCTGCTGGCCGGTGACCACCACGCACCGCACGACGTGCTGGGCGCCCGTCCGATCCCGGGCGGGGTGCTGGTACGGGCGCTGCGCCCGTTCGCCCGCTCGGTGACGGTGCTGGCCGAGGGGGTGCGGGCCGAACTGCACGACGAGGGCGACGGGTTCTTCTCCGGGGTGCTGCCGGTGCAGGAGGTCCCCGTCTACCGGCTCCAGGTCGCGTACGACGACAACACCATCGAGGTGGATGACCCGTACCGCTTCTGGCCCGCGCTCGGCGAGCTCGATCTGCACCTGATCGCGGAGGGCCGCCACGAGGAGCTGTGGCGGGCGCTGGGCTCGGAGCCGATGGTCCACCAGGGCGTGGCCGGGACCCGGTTCACGGTGTGGGCGCCGAACGCGCGCGGGGTGCGGGTCACCGGTGACTTCAATTACTGGGACGGCACGGGCACGCCGATGCGTTCGCTCGGCTCGACCGGGGTGTGGGAGCTGTTCCTGCCCGGGATCGGCGAGGGCGCGCTGTACAAGTACGACATCTGCCGCCCCGACGGCTCGCACACGGTCCGGGCCGACCCGATGGCCCGGCACACCGAGGTCCCGCCCGCGACGGCTTCCGTCGTCACCGCCGCGCACCACGAGTGGCAGGACGCGGACTGGATGGCCCACCGGGGCGACCGCCCGGTCCACGAGGCCCCGTTCTCCGTCTACGAGGTCCACCTGGCCTCCTGGCGACCGGGACTGACGTACCGTCAACTCGCTTCCCAGCTCCCCGCCTACGTCAAGGACCTGGGCTTCACCCACGTCGAACTGATGCCGGTCTCGGAGCACCCCTTCGGCGGCTCCTGGGGCTACCAGGTCACCGGCTTCTTCGCCCCGACCTCGCGGATGGGCTCCCCGGACGACTTCCGGTACCTGGTGGACGCCCTGCACCGGGCGGGCATCGGCGTCATCATGGACTGGGTCCCGGCCCATTTCCCGCGCGACGACTGGGCGTTGGCGGAGTTCGACGGACGGCCGCTGTACGAGCACTCCGACCCGCAGCGCGCGGCGCACCCGGACTGGGGGACGCTGGAGTTCGACTACGGCCGCACGGAGGTGCGTAACTTCCTGGTCGCCAACGCCACTTACTGGTGCGAGGAGTTCCACATCGACGGGCTGCGGGTCGACGCCGTGGCCTCGATGCTCTACCTCGACTACTCCCGCGAGGACGGCCAGTGGTCGCCCAACGACCAGGGCGGGCGGGAGAACTGGGACGCGGTCGCCTTCCTCCAGGAGATGAACGCGACCGTCTACCGGCGCAACCCCGGGGTCGTCACCATCGCCGAGGAGTCCACCGCCTGGGACGGCGTCACCCGCCCCACCGACAGCGGCGGCCTGGGCTTCGGGCTGAAGTGGAACATGGGCTGGATGCACGACTCGCTGGTCTACATCTCGAAGGAGCCGGTGCACCGCAAGTACCACCACAACGAGATGACCTTCTCGATGGTGTACGCGTACAGCGAGAACTACGTGCTGCCGATCTCGCACGACGAGGTGGTGCACGGCAAGCAGGCGCTGGTGGCGAAGATGCCCGGCGACTGGTGGCAGCAACGCGCCAACCACCGCGCCTACCTGGGCTACATGTGGGCCCACCCCGGCAAGCAACTCCTCTTCATGGGCCAGGAGTTCGCCCAGGGCGCGGAGTGGTCCGAGGGCCACGGCCCGGACTGGTGGCTGCTGGACCCGACGTACGAGGCCTCCGGCGACCACCGCGGGGTGCGGGACCTGGTGGGCGACCTGAACGCGGTGTACGGGGCGGTGCCCGCCCTCTGGCAGCGCGACACCGTGCCGGAGGGCTTCAGCTGGGTGGACGGCGGAGCGGCCGAGGACAACGTCTTCGCCTTCCTCCGCTACGACGCCGACGGCTCCCCGCTCCTCGCGGTCTCCCACTTCTCCCCGGTGGTCCGCCACGACTACCGCCTCGGGGTACCGGAGACCGGCACGGAGGGCTGGGTGGAGGTCCTCAACACGGACGCGTCCCGCTACGGCGGCAGCGACGTACGCAACGAGGACCCCCTGAAGGCGGAGGCAGTGCCGGCGCACGGCCGCCCGTCCAGCATCTCACTGACACTGCCACCGCTGGCAACGGTGTGGTTCCGGCCCGCGTGAGGGTCTGATCGCACAAGGAAAAGGAAGGGGCCCGCCCCGTGTCATGGCCGACACGGGGCGGGCCCCTTCCACGAGGAGCGGTCAGCCCTTGCGTGCCGCCGTGCGACGGCGCATCGCGTAGAACAGGCCGCCGCCCGCGAGCACCGCCGCGCCCGCCGTGAGCGCGACCGGGAGGGTGGAGTCCGAGCCGGTGGCCGCCAGGTTGCCGCCCGTCTGCGGGGTGGTGCCTCCGGTGGTCGAGTCGCTGCCCGAGGTGGCGGAGGAGGAGCCGGTGGTGCCCGTGTCGGCGCCTTCGGTGGAGCCCGTGGAGCCGGTGGAGCCCGAGGTGGAGCCGCCTGTCGAGCCCGTACCGCCTTCCGAGCCGCCGGAGTTGCCCGAGCTGCCGGAGGTGCCGGAGCCGCCCGTGGTCGTCGTGCCGCCCGTGGCGGGGGCGCCGGTCTCGACCACGATCTCGGCGGTGTCGTTGGCCGCGTTCTTGTCGAAGGGGCGGGCCGGGCCCGCGAAGGAGACCTTGCCCGTCGTGCGGCCGACGGCCTTGTCGATGCGGAGCACGAAGGGGTAGGTCGCGCCGTCTGCCGGGTTCACCCACGACTGGCTGGTCCCGCACGTGTAGTGCGTCTTGGTGACCGGGGTGCAGAAGCCGTTGGCCTTGGTGACCGTGACTCCGGCCGGGATGCGTACGTCGACGGTGGTGACGCTGGTGTCCCGTTCGCCCATCACCCAGGCGGGGCCCTTGTTGGTGAACTTCACCTGGGCGGTGACCTTGTCGCCCACCGTGCCCTTGAGCTCGGCGCCGGTCAGGGCGAAGTCTGCGGTGTTGACCGCCGTGACGTCCGCGCCCACGGAAGAGTCGGGGTGGGCGGCCCGGTCGGCCTCGGTGGCCTCGCCCCGCTCGACCAGCTTCAGGGGCGCGCCGGTGCCCGGTACGTGCTCGCTCTCGCCGCCGTCGTCGGGGGCCGGCTCGTCCGCCGACACCGAGTACCCCGCGCGGTCGTACAGCGCGTCCGCCCCCGCCTTGAGGCCGAGCGGCTTCTCCGTGCCGTACAGCACACCGGGCTTCAGCGGCTGGTCGAGGGTGCAGAGGGCCCTGTTCCGCTCCGGCCGCTCGTCGTAGGAGTTGACCCTGAAGTAGACGCAGTTGGAGTAGGTCTCGGCGGTCTCCAGGCCGACGGAGAAGCCGTAGCTCAGATAGACCTTGGGCACCTCTTCCGTCCCCTTGTTCAGCACGCTCACCGGCAGCCCGAACGTGCCGCCCGGGGCGATCCCGGTGACGGGGGTGAGAGCGCCGACCCCGAGATCGGGTCCGCTCTCGTCGGCCTGGGCCGGTGCGGTGGCGGTCAGCGCGATCAGGGCGGCGGATGCGAGCACCGCACCTCCGCTCAGCAGCGTACGGCGGCCGGAAACGGCGATCCCCATGAAAGTCCCTCGGTCGAATGACGGTCGACTGCCCACGGGGGCAGTGCGGTTGTTCACCCGGAAGACATGTTCCGGTGGCGAATGGTTGTGCGGGGCACACGGATGCCTTCGTACGTGAGTGGCTTCGTACGCGGACGGTTTCCGTGTGCGGCAGCGCAAGGACACCCGTACCGGGGGATACGGGTGTCCTTGAGTGGGGGGTGTCGCAGTGGCTTGAATGCGCCGGTCAGACCTTGGCGGGCTCGGCCGCCGTCTCGCGCGGCTCGGGTACGTCGGTGGAGGCGGCGGGGGCTCCGTGGCCGTCGTCCACCAGCGTCCGCTCGTCGAACGGGAGCTGCCCGGCGAGCACTTGGCCGACGCGCTCCTTGTCGATCTCCTTCGTCCAGTGGCCGACCAGGACCGTGGCGACCGCGTTGCCCGCGAAGTTGGTCAGGGCGCGGGCCTCGCTCATGAAGCGGTCGATGCCGACGATCAGGCCGACCCCGTCGACGAGTTCGGGGCGGTGCGACTGGAGCCCGCCCGCGAGGGTCGCGAGGCCCGCGCCGGTCACGCCCGCCGCGCCCTTCGAGGCGATGATCATGAAGATGAGGAGCGAGATCTGTTCGCTCGCGCTCAGCGGGTCGCCCATCGCGTTGGCGATGAAGAGCGAGGACATCGTGAGGTAGATCGCGGTGCCGTCGAGGTTGAAGGAGTAGCCGGTCGGCACGGTGATGCCGACGACCGGCTTGCTGACGCCCAGGTGCTCCATCTTCGCGATGAGCCGGGGCAGGGCGGACTCGGAGGAGGAGGTGGAGAGGATGAGCAGGAACTCGCGGCCCAGGTACTTCAGCAGGGCGATCAGATTGACCCCGGCGACCAGGCGCAGGATCGCGCCGAGCACCACGAAAACGAAGAGCGCGCAGGTGAGGTAGAAGCCGATCATGATGATCGCGAGGGACTTCAGGGCGTCGAGCCCGGTCTCGCCGACCACCGCCGCGATGGCGCCGAACGCGCCGACCGGGGCGGCCCACATGATCATGGCGAGGATGCGGAAGACGAGCCGCTGGATGTGGGTGATGCCCCGGATGATCGGCTCGCCCGCCGAGCCCATCGCCTGGAGCGCGAAGCCCGCGAGCAGCGCGACCAGCAGGGTCTGGAGCACCTCGCCCGCCGTGAAGGCGGAGACGATGGTGGTCGGGATGATGCCGAGCAGGAAATCGACCGTGGACTCGCTGGCGCCGGACGCCTGTGCCTCGCCCGCGGCCCGCGCCTGCTCGGTGATGTGGAGGGTGGAGCCGGGCTCCAGGAAGTTGCCGACCAGCAGGCCGATCGCGAGGGCGACGGTCGACATGACCAGGAAGTAGCCGAGTGCCAGGCCGCCGACGGCGCCGACCTTGGCCGCCTTGCGGACCGAGCCGACGCCCAGCACGATCGTGCAGAAGATGATCGGCGAGATCATCATCTTGATCAGGTTCACGAAGCCGGCGCCGATGGGCTTGAGCTCGACGGCCACCCCGGGGGCGACGAAGCCCACCAGGATGCCGAGCGCCACGGCGGCGATCACGGCGATGTACAGGTAGTGGGTGCGGTCCCGCTGTTTGGCTGCCACAGCCATGGTGGGGCTCCTCGGCTCGGGTCAGGGCGTGCGCCCCGTCCCGGGGGGCCGCGCTCTCTCGTCTTTGGGGGCTCCCCCGTCCCTGGGGGCTCCGGTGACTATCCACCGCCCTGTGACCCCGGTCACCCTTGCGTTCATATCGTTCACGGGGCGCTGTTCGCCGATGCTTTCGAGCCACTGGGGCTCCGGTGTTCCGGCGAGGCAGACTGTGCGGCATGCGTTTCCCCCGTACCCGCCCGCGCAGCCTGGCCGGGCAGCTCTTCGCCATGCAGGTCGTGCTGATCGCCGCGGTGGTGGCCGGGTGCGCGGTCTTCGCGTACGTCTCCGGGTCCGCGCAGGCCGAGCAGACGGCGGCCCGGCAGGTACGGGCGGCGGCACTGGCGGTGGCCGACTCCCCCTCCGTACGGGAGGCCATCCGCACCCCGAACCCCTCCGCCGTACTCCAGCCGTACGCGGAGCAGGTGCGCCGGGACACCGGGATCGCCTTCGTCACGATCATGGACACCGAGCGGGTGCGCTGGACGCACCCCGACGCGTCGCTGATCGGTGAGACCTTTCTCGGCCACACGGAGGAGGCGCTTGCCGGGGAGACCTTCACCGAGACGTACACCGGCACGCTGGGTCCCTCGATACGGGTGGTGACCCCGGTCCGGGACGGGGACCGGATCATCGGGCTGGTCAGTGCGGGCATCACCGTGGACCGGGTCTCCTCGCAGGTACGCGAACAGCTCGGCGCCCTCGCGCTGGCGGCGGGCGGGGCGCTGGCGCTCGGCGGGATCGGCACGTACGTGATCAACGCCCGGCTGCGGCGCCACACCCACGGGATGAACGCGGCCGAGCTGAGCCGGCTGCACGACTACCACCAGGCGACCCTGCACGCGGTGCGCGAGGGGCTGCTGATGCTGGACGGGCAGCGCCGGATCGCGCTCATCAACGACGCGGGGCGCGAGCTGCTGGGGCTCGGCCCGGAGGCGGAGGCGGTCGGCCGTACGGTGGACGAGCTGTCCCTGCCCGCGCCGCTGACCGGGGCGCTGCTGGCCTCGGAGGCGCGGGTGGACGAGCTGCACCTGACGGCGGACCGGGTGGTGGTGGTCAACACCCGTCCGGTGGTGGGCGGTGAGCGGCGCGGCACGGTGGTGACCCTGCGGGACCACACCGAGCTCCAGGCGCTGACGGGTGAGCTGGACTCCGAGCGCGGCTTCACGCAGGCGCTGCGCTCGCAGGCCCACGAGGCGGCGAACCGGCTGCACACGGTGGTGTCGCTGATCGAGCTGGGGCGGGTGGCGGAGGCGGTGGAGTTCGCCACGGCCGAGCTGGAGCTGGCCCAGGTGCTGACCGACCGGGTGGTGGGCGCGGTGGAGGAACCGGTGCTGGCCGCGCTGCTGCTGGGCAAGGCGGCCCAGGCGCACGAGCGCGGGGTGGAGCTGGAGCTCGCCGAGGACAGCCTGATCGACGACGGGGCGCTGCCCGCCTCGCCGACCCAGCGGGATCTGGTGACGATCCTCGGCAATCTGATCGACAACGCGGTGGAGGCGGCGGCCTTGGAGGGCGACTCCGCGGGGGCCGTTCCGGCGCCTCGTACGGGTTCGCAGGGCGGCGCCGGGCGGGCCCGGGTCACCGTGACCGCGCTCGCCGACGGCCGGGAGCTGCTGCTGCGGGTCTCGGACACCGGGGCGGGCATCCGCCCGGAGGAGGCGGACGAGGTGTTCCGGCGCGGCTGGTCTACCCATGGGGCCGGGCGCGGGCTCGGCCTCGCGCTGGTGCGGCAGGCGGCGCACCGCAACGGCGGGTCGGTGGAGCTGGACCGGGCGCCGGAGGGCGGGGCGCGGTTCACCGTACGGCTGCCGCTCGGGGACCGTACGGCTTCCGGGGGCGCCCTCGGGGACCGTACGGCTTCCGTCGGGGACCGTGCCGCCACGGAGGTGACCGCGTGATCCGGGTCCTGGTGGTGGAGGACGATCCGGTGGCCGCCGACGCGCACCAGATGTACGTGGAGCGGGTCGCCGGGTTCACCGTGGCCGCCGTGGCCCACACCCGGGCGGAGGCCGTACGGGTGCTGGAGCGGACCCCGGTGGACCTGCTGCTGCTGGACCTCTACCTGCCCGACGGGCACGGGCTCGGGCTGCTGCGCTCGCTGCGGGCCGCCGGGCACGGGGCGGACGTGATCGCGGTGACCTCGGCGCGGGACCTCGCGGTGGTGCGGGAGGGGGTGTCGCTGGGGGTCGTGCAGTACGTCCTGAAACCGTTCACGTACCCCACGCTGCGGGACCGGCTGGTGCGGTACGCGGAGTTCCGGGGTGCCGCCGGTGAGGCGAGCGGGCAGGAGGAGGTGGACCGGGCGCTGGGCGCGCTGCGGGTCACCGGGCCGACCGCGCTGCCGAAGGGGCTCAGCGGGCCGACCCTGGAGGCGGTGACCCGGGTCCTGCGGGAGTCCGCGGAGGGGGTGACGGCGGCGGCCGCCGGGGAGCGGCTCGGGATCTCGCGGATCACCGCGCGCCGCTATCTGGAGCATCTGGTGACCGTGGGGAGCGCGGCGCGCCGTCCGCATTATGGGCAGGTCGGCCGACCGGAACTCCACTACCGCTGGCTGGCCGGCGGACGCTGAGCGACGGCCGCGGACGCATACCACAAGCGCTTTCCGCAAGGGCGCGCGGAGGTGTGACGGAGCGTACGGGCGAGTAAGGAAAGCGCTGGTGGGGCGCGTTTTTACGGACCGGCCGTTCGGTTCATGCTAGGAGGTTCCTACGAAGCGTGTTCTGTGAGGGACGGACCGTAGCCAGAGAGGAAATGGACTTCTACGGTGGGGCCGTGCACCCCACCCCGCCCTTCAATGCCCCCGCCGCGCGACGACTCCGTGAGGCACTGGGGATGGCTCCCGGACATGTCGCCTACGGACTCGCCGCCCAGTACGGGCTCCGGATACCCGCCGAGACCGTCGTCGCCTGGGAACGCGGTGTCGCGACCCCCGGCGAACGCGAACTGACCGCCCTCGCCGGAGTCCTCTGGTGCGCCCCCGGTGAGCTGCTGGCCGCCGCCACCACCCTGCGCGAGCACCGGATGAGCCGCGAGCTCTCCGTGGACGACCTGGCGCGTCAGCTCGGCATGACCGGGTCCTCGTACCTGCGGATGGAGGAGTCCGGGCGCTGGAAGGGCAACGAGCGGCAGTCCGCCGCGCTGTGCCGGGCGCTCGGCCTGTCGGCCGCGCAGTTCCTCACGGCGACGGGCCGGGACGAGGAGCTGGCGGAGCTGCTGACCAGTGCGGTCACCACGCGCTGGCAGGCGTACGTCCGGCCGGTCGCCAAGATCGTCCCGCTGGAGCGGGGGCAGATCCAGGACGTGCTGGAGCAGCTGCACGCCGACTACCAGGCCCTGATGGTCTCCACCCTGAGCTGGAGCAGCACGGGCCAGGAACGGTCCGGGTCGACGGGCGACGAGGGACGGGCGTTCCTGGCCCGGGTGGTGGAACAGTTCTGGCGGACCGCCGGGGTGTGAGCTCCGTACGGCCCGTACCGCTCCAGGCGGTCCAGTAAGGCCCCGTACCGCTCCCGGAAGACCTGCTCAGTTCTAGAAGGCTCCCGGAAGGCCTGCTCAGTTCTAGAAGACCGACTCCGCCTCGTACATCCGGTCCACCGGGACCGTCTTCAGCCGCGTCACCGCGTCCGCGAGCGGGACCATGGCGATGTCGTTGCCGCGCAGGGCGGTCATCCGGCCGAAGTCGCCGCGGTGCACGGCCTCCACCGCGTTCCAGCCGAAGCGGGTGGCGAGGACCCGGTCGTACGCGGTGGGCGTGCCGCCGCGCTGGACATGGCCGAGGATGACCGGCCGGGCCTCCTTGCCGAGCCGGGCCTCCAGCTCGACGGCGAGACGGTTGCCGATGCCCTGGAAGCGCTCGTGGCCGTACTGGTCGATGGCGCCCTTGGCGTACGGCATGGAGCCCTCGGCCGGGTGCGCGCCCTCGGCGACGCAGATGACGGCGAACTTCTTGCCCCGGGCGAACCGCTCCTCGACCATCTTGACCAGGTCGTCGACCTCGAAGGGGCGCTCGGGCAGACAGATGCCGTGGGCGCCGCCGGCCATCCCGGACTCCAGCGCGATCCAGCCCGCGTGGCGGCCCATGACCTCGACGACCATCACCCGCTGGTGGGACTCGGCGGTCGTCTTGAGACGGTCTATGGCCTCGGTCGCGACGCCCACCGCCGTGTCGAACCCGAAGGTCCGGTCGGTGGCGGAGATGTCGTTGTCGATGGTCTTGGGGACGCCGACGACCGGCATGCCCGCGTCGGAGAGCATCCGGGCCGCCGTCAGCGTGCCCTCGCCGCCGATCGGGATGAGCGCGTCGATGCCGTAACGGCGGGCCAGCTCCTCGCAGTTCTCGGCGGCCTCGCGCAGCCGGTCGCGCTCCAGGCGGGCCGAGCCGAGGATGGTGCCGCCGCGGGCGAGGATGCCGCTGACCGCGTTGAGGTCGAGGGGGCGGTAGTGGCCGTCGAGCAGCCCCTTGAAGCCGTCCTCGAAGCCGATGACCTCGTCGCCGTGGCCCACGACGGCCCGGTGGACGACCGACCGGATCACTGCGTTCAGGCCGGGGCAGTCGCCGCCCGCGGTGAGAATTCCGATGCGCATCGAGGTGTGTCTCCTGCTCGTTAGTAACCGCGCTTTCCGGGGGACCGGCTGAGGCGGCCCCCGTGCCCTGAACCACGTCGATTGTCCCACGCCCGGCGCGGACCTCGCGCTTTCGGCCGGGCCGGGGGGCGGGAAGCGGGGTAGGAGAGGGCCGAGGACCGACCGAAACCTCCGGCGGGCGGTATAGCGTCCCGCGCAGGTATCGTCAAGAGGCAATGCAGGCCAATGGCCGCACCCCACGGAAGGCCGGGGACAGCACGGGGAGACCCCCCACGTCCTGGGCGGACCGCCGGTCGCGGCACCGCACAACGACGGGAGAGCACGCGTGGCGCGCAGCGTGTACGTGACCGGGATCGAACGGGGGGACGGCCGGCAGGTCGTCGAGCTGGGAGTCATGGAGCTACTGACGCGTCAGGTGGACCGGGTCGGGGTCTTCCGCCCGCTGGTCCACGACGGTCCCGACCGGCTCTACGAGCTGCTGCGGGCCCGCTACCGGCTCTCCCAGAGCCCCGCCTCGGTCTACGGCCTGGACTACCACGAGGCCGCCGCCGTGCAGGCCGAGAAGGGCACCGACGAGCTGGTCTCGCTGCTCGTCGAGCGCTTCCACCAGGTGGCCCGGGAGTACGAGGTGGTCCTCGTGCTCGGCAGCGACTTCGCCGCCACCCAGCTCCCCGACGAGCTGGCGCTCAACGCCCGCCTGGCCAACGAGTTCGGCGCCTCGGTGATAGCGGTCGTCGGCGGCAAGGGCCAGACCGCGGAGTCCGTCCGCGCCGAGACCCGTAACGCCTACCGCGCCTACGCGGGCCTGGGCTGCGACGTGCTGGCGATGGTGGTGAACCGGGTCGCCCCCGAGGACCGGACGGTGATAGCGGAGCGGCTGGCGGCCCGGCTGCCGGTGCCCGTCTCCGTACTGCCGGACGACCCGGCGCTCTCGGCCCCCACGGTCGCCCAGATCACCGCCGCCCTGGACGGCACGGTGCTGCTCGGCGACGACTCGGGGCTGGCCCGGGACGCGCTGGACTTCGTCTTCGGCGGGGCGATGCTGCCGAACCTGCTGAACGCGCTGACGCCCGGCTGCATGGTGGTGACGCCCGGGGACCGGGCCGATCTGGTGGTGGGTTCGCTGGCCGCGCACAGCGCCGGGACCCCGCCCATCGCGGGCATCCTGCTGACCCTGAACGAACGCCCCGGCGAGGAGATACTCACGCTGGCCGCCCGGCTCGCACCGGGGACCCCGGTCGTCTCGGTGGCCGGCGGCTCCTTCCCCACGGCGGCCGAACTCTTCACCCTGGAAGGGAAGTTGAACGCGGCCACGCCCCGCAAGGCGGAGACCGCGCTCGGCCTCTTCGAGCGCCATGTCGACACCGGGGCCCTGCTGGAGCGGATCTCGGTGGCCCGCAGCGGCCGGGTCACGCCCATGATGTTCGAGCACGAGCTGCTGGAGCAGGCCCGCTCCGACCGCAAGCGCGTGGTGCTGCCCGAGGGCACCGAGGAACGCGTGCTGCGCGCGGCCGACGTCCTGCTGCGCCGCGATGTCTGCGACCTCACCCTCCTCGGTGATGTGGACACGATCCGCAAGAAGGCCGCCGACCTCGGCATCGACCTCGCCGAGACCCAGATCATCGACCCGCAGACCTCCGAACTGCGGCAGGTCTTCGCCGAGCGGTACGCGCAACTGCGCGCGCACCGGGGGGTGACGGTGGAGCTGGCGTACGACGTCGTGGCGGACGTCAACTACTTCGGCACGCTGATGGTGCAGGAGGGGCTGGCCGACGGGATGGTGTCGGGCTCGGTGCACTCCACCGCCGCCACGATCCGCCCGGCCTTCGAGATCATCAAGACCAAGCCGGACGCCTCGATCGTCTCCTCCGTCTTCTTCATGTGCCTGGCCGACAAGGTCCTCGTGTACGGCGACTGCGCGGTCAACCCGGACCCGAACGCCGAGCAGCTCGCGGACATCGCGGTGCAGTCGGCGGTGACCGCCGCCCGGTTCGGGGTGGACCCGCGGATCGCGATGCTGTCGTACTCCACCGGGACCTCCGGCTCCGGCGCGGACGTCGACAAGGTGCGCGAGGCCACCGAGCGGGTGCGCGCCTCGCGGCCGGAGCTGCGGGTGGAGGGGCCGATCCAGTACGACGCGGCCGTCGAGCCCTCCGTCGCGGCGACGAAGCTGCCGGAGTCGGAGGTGGCCGGGCAGGCCACCGTACTGATCTTCCCGGACCTCAACACCGGCAACAACACCTACAAGGCCGTGCAGCGCTCGGCGGGCGCGGTGGCGGTCGGCCCGGTGCTCCAGGGGCTGCGCAAGCCCGTCAACGACCTCTCCCGGGGCGCGCTCGTCCAGGACATCGTCAACACGGTGGCCATCACGGCGATCCAGGCGCAGGGCGAGGAGCGCCCCGTATGACGAACCCCGCCTCCGTCCCCGATCACGAAAGCACGGCAGCCCCTGTGGAACCGCACCGCGTCCTCGTCCTCAACTCCGGCTCCTCCTCGGTGAAGTACCAGCTCCTCGACATGCGCGACCGCTCGCGGCTCGCCTCCGGTCTGGTGGAGCGGATCGGCGAGGAGACCTCCCGCCTGGTGCACACCCCGCTGACCGGCGGCGGCGCCGAGCCCCGGGAGCGTACGGGCCGGATCGCCGACCATGCGGCGGCGCTGGAGGCGGCGGCCGAGGAGCTGACGGCGGACGGGCTCGGCCTGGACTCCCCCGAACTCGCGGCGATCGGCCACCGGGTGGTGCACGGCGGGCTGAAGTTCTCCGCGCCGACCGTGATCACCGACGAGGTGCTGAAGGAGATCGAGCGCCTGGTGCCGGTGGCCCCGCTGCACAACCCGGCCAACATCACCGGCATCCGTACGGCGCGGGCGCTGCGCCCGGACCTGCCGCAGGTGGCGGTCTTCGACACGGCGTTCCACACGACGATGCCGGAGGCGGCCGCCCGGTACGCGATCGACGTGGAGACCGCCGACGCGCACCGCATCCGCCGCTACGGCTTCCACGGCACCTCGCACGCGTATGTGTCGAGGAAGACGGCCGAGCTCCTGGGCAAGGCACCGGAGGACGTCAACGTCATCGTGCTGCACCTGGGCAACGGGGCCTCCGCCTCGGCGGTCGCGGGCGGGCGGTGCGTGGAGACTTCCATGGGGCTGACGCCCCTGGAAGGGCTCGTGATGGGGACGCGCTCCGGGGACATCGACCCGGCGGTCACCTTCCACCTGAAGCGGGTGGCGGGCATGTCGACGGACGAGATCGACGTCCTGCTCAACAAGAAGAGCGGGCTGGTCGGCCTCTGCGGCGACAACGACATGCGGGAGATCCGCCGCCGGATCGAGGAGGGCGACGAGCGGGCCGCGCTCGCCTTCGACATCTACATCCACCGGCTGAAGAAGTACATCGGCGCGTACGCGGCGGTGCTCGGCCGGGTGGACGCGGTGGCGTTCACGGCGGGGGTCGGGGAGAACTCGGCCCCGGTGCGGGAGGCTGCCATCGCGGGTCTGGAGGAGTTCGGTCTCGCGGTGGACACCGGCCTCAACGCCGTACGGTCCGGTGAGCCGCGGCTGATCTCGCCGGAGTACGCACGGGTGGCGGTCGCCGTGGTGCCGACGGACGAGGAGCTGGAGATCGCCGACCAGACGTTCGCGCTCGTCGCCCCCAAGGACGCCGTACAGGTCGACAACTGAGCGCCCCCGCGCCCCTTTGTATCTTCCACCAGACGGAATATTCCGCAGCGAAACAAACCGATAGGATCCGCCCTATGCGCCGTTCCAAAATCGTCTGCACCCTCGGTCCCGCCGTCGACTCCCATGAGCAGCTCGTCGCTCTGATCGAGGCCGGCATGAGCGTGGCCCGTTTCAACTTCAGTCACGGCACCCACGAGGAACACCAGGGCCGGTACGACCGTGTCCGCAAGGCGGCCGCCGAGACCGGCCGCGCGGTGGGCGTGCTCGCCGACCTCCAGGGCCCGAAGATCCGCCTGGCCAAGTTCGCCGAGGGCCCGGTAGAGCTGGTCCGCGGGGACGAGTTCACCATCACCTCCGAGGACGTCCCCGGCGACAAGTCGATCTGCGGCACGACCTACAAGGGTCTGCCCGGCGACGTCACCAAGGGCGACCCGATCCTGATCAACGACGGCAACGTCGAGCTGAAGGTCGTCGCCGTCGAGGGCCCCCGGGTGAAGACCATCGTCATCGAGGGCGGGGTCATCTCCGACCACAAGGGCATCAACCTGCCCGGCGCGGCGGTGAACGTTCCCGCTCTTTCCGAGAAGGACGTCGAGGACCTGCGCTTCGCCCTGCGGATGGGCTGCGACCTGGTCGCCCTCTCCTTCGTCCGGGACGCCGACGACGTCAAGGACGTGCACAAGGTGATGGACGAGGAGGGCCGCCGGGTCCCCGTCATCGCCAAGGTGGAGAAGCCGCAGGCCGTCGAGCACATGGAGGGCGTCGTCATGGCGTTCGACGGTGTGATGGTGGCCCGTGGCGACCTCGCCGTCGAATACCCGCTGGAGAAGGTCCCGATGGTGCAGAAGCGCCTGGTGGAGCTCTGCCGGCGCAACGCCAAGCCGGTGATCGTGGCGACCCAGATGATGGAGTCGATGATCACCAACTCGCGGCCGACCCGCGCCGAGGCGTCCGATGTCGCCAACGCGATCCTGGACGGCGCGGACGCGGTCATGCTGTCGGCCGAGTCCTCGGTGGGCGCGTATCCGATCGAGACGGTCAAGACGATGTCGAAGATCGTCGTCGCCGCCGAGGAGGAGCTGCTCTCCAAGGGCCTCCAGCCGCTGGTCCCGGGCAAGAAGCCCCGTACGCAGGGCGGTTCGGTGGCCCGTGCGGCCTGCGAGATCGCGGACTTCCTCAACGGCAAGGCCCTGGTGGCCTTCACCAAGTCGGGCGACACCGCCCGCCGCCTCTCCCGCTACCGGGTGGCCCAGCCGATCCTGGCCTTCACCACCGACGAGAACACCCGCAACCAGCTCGCCCTGAGCTGGGGCGTCGAGTCGTACGTGGTCCCGCACGTGGACAACACCGACGCGATGGTCGACCTGGTCGACGCGGAGCTGCTGAAGCTGAACCGCTACACCGCCGGCGACACGATGGTCATCACGGCCGGTTCGCCCCCCGGCATCCCCGGCACCACCAACATGGTGCGCGTCCACCACCTGGGCGGCGAGCAGGGCTAGCGGCGCCCCGGCGGGACGGTCTCCCGCCACTGACCGAGATCCGGGCCGGGCCCGGGGGGCGCCCCCCCCGGGCGGGCGGCACCCCCGCCCCGCCCCCGCGCGGGGCGGGGGGGCCCCGGGGGGCCCCGGGGGGACGTAGGGACAGTGGGGGATACGGGGCACGTGAAGGTTTCGGGGGTCGCG
>NZ_JBHYVE010000030.1:45858-92251 GCF_042750035.1 Streptomyces sp. NPDC059452 | reverse complement strand
GCGCCGTCCCCCCCCCCCCGGGGGCCCGCCGCGGCGGCGCCTTCTTGTTGGCCTTCTTGTTGTCGACGCCGCGCGCCCCGGCGGTGGAACCGGCGCACACCCCGCCGTTCCCCCGGCGTGTGAGGTGTGGCACGATGCTGGCCACCCCTCGGGGGCGGACCCACCTCCCCGGGCTCCCAGGAACCACATGGAGACACACCGCGTGCAGACCTCCGCGCTCCCGGACCTCGCGCACACCGCCACGAAGCCGGTGCACTGGCTCGCCACGGCCGCGGCCATGGCCGGCGTCGTCGCCCTGGCCGGGCTGCTCCAGCCCCGTACGGCCACGGCGACCGCCACGGCCCCCGAGCAGCGCACGACCCAGCGGAGCGCGCCCGTGGCCGCACCGGATCCGGCCGGGGTGGAGTTCCCGCTGGAGTGCGGCGGGGCCGGAACGACCGTGGCGAAGCAGGCCCCCGGGGACCTCGACGGCGACGGACGGCCGGAAACCGTCGCCGTGGTGCACTGCGACGCGGGCTCCGGGACCCCGCCGGGCGGCATCTACGTCCTGACACAGGGGAGCGGGGCCGCACCCCGGATCGTGGCGACCCTGGTGGACCCCGCTGACAAGAAGACGGTCGGCGACTTCGCCGTACGTGAGGGGCGCATCTCGGCGACCCTGTTCGGCTACTCCTCGCCGGAGGTGCCCCGCTGCTGCCCCGACCAGGAGGAACAGGCCTCCTGGCGGTGGCAGGGCAACGCCTTCGTCCGCACCTCCGGAGACCTCGCGCGCGCTGTGTGACCGTACGGCTGCCGCGTGACCCTATGGGGACCGCGTGACCGTACGGGTCAGGCCGCGTCCGGCCCGTACACCTCCACGTTGTCCTTCACACGCCGCACATGGATGCAGTCCCCGGGACACTCCTTGGCCGAATCGACCACGTCCTGGAGGAGCGTCAGCGGCACCGGAGTGGTGGCCCCCGGGTCCTGGAGGAGCTCGTCGTCGCCGCTCTTCACATAGGCCAGGCCGTCGATGTCCAGCTCGAACACCTCCGGCGCGTACTGCACGCAGATGCCGTCGCCCGTACAGAGGTCCTGGTCGATCCAGACCTCCAGGTCCTGCGCGTCACTGTCGCCCGGCGAGTCCTGCTGCACGGTCATGTGTCCTGCCGTTCCCTGCGTATCCGAACCCATTGGAGCCAGCCCTGACGGGTGTTGAACGCTTCGACGATACAACCGGCGGCTTTCCGATGCCGAAGGGTGGGTATTCCCTTGACGTGAGGGAGAGCGCAAGGGTGAAGATCGGACACACCCCGCAGTCTTTGTGATCTAGGGGTTTCAATCACCACCAGCCCAGGTAGGGTCAGGAAGCGTCCAGCTCCCCATGGAGGAGGTGAGGACCGTGGCAGCCCACGACGACGACATCAACCGCGGCATCCGGCCCGCGCGAGGGTCAGAAGACCCGGCCGGCCAGGTTGCCTATCTCGAGCAGGAAATCGCCGTCCTGCGACGTAAGCTCGCCGACTCTCCGCGTCATACGAGGATTCTCGAAGAGCGGATCGTCGAGTTGCAGACGAATCTGGCAGGTGTGTCCGCACAGAACGAGCGGCTCGCCAACACGCTCCGTGAGGCGCGTGACCAGATCGTGGCGCTCAAGGAGGAGGTCGACCGGCTCGCACAGCCGCCGGCCGGCTTCGGTGTCTTCCTGCAGGCCAACGAGGACGGCACCTGCGACATCTTCACCGGGGGCCGCAAGCTCCGGGTGAACGTGTCTCCCAGCGTCGAACTGGAGGACCTCCGGCGCGGCCAGGAGGTCATGCTCAACGAAGCGCTCAACGTGGTCGAGGCCATGGAGTTCGAGCGGGCCGGGGACATCGTCACCCTCAAGGAGATCCTTGAGGACGGCGAGCGCGCCCTGGTGGTGGGGCACACCGACGAGGAGAGGGTGGTGCGGCTCGCCGAGCCGCTGCTGGACATCACCATCCGCTCCGGTGACGCCCTGCTGCTCGACTCCCGGTCCGGTTACGTCTACGAGGTGGTCCCCAAGAGCGAGGTCGAGGAGCTCGTCCTCGAAGAGGTTCCGGACATCGACTACGACAAGATCGGCGGTCTGGGCGACCAGATCGAGCTGATCCGCGACGCGGTCGAGCTCCCCTACCTCCACCCCGACCTCTTCAAGGAGCACGAACTGCGGCCGCCGAAGGGCATCCTGCTCTACGGTCCGCCCGGCTGCGGCAAGACGCTCATCGCCAAGGCCGTCGCGAATTCGCTCGCCAAGAAGGTCGCCGAGGTGACCGGGCAGCCCGCGGGGAAGAGCTACTTCCTCAATATCAAGGGCCCCGAGCTGCTCAACAAGTACGTCGGCGAGACCGAGCGGCACATCCGCCTGGTCTTCCAGCGTGCACGGGAGAAGGCGAGCGAGGGCACCCCCGTCATCGTCTTCTTCGACGAGATGGAATCCCTCTTCCGCACCCGCGGCAGCGGCGTCAGCTCGGACGTGGAGAACACCATCGTCCCGCAGCTGCTCGCCGAGATCGACGGTGTGGAGGGCCTGGAGAACGTCATCGTCATCGGCGCCTCCAACCGCGAGGACATGATCGACCCCGCCATCCTGCGACCCGGCCGACTCGATGTGAAGATCAAGATCGAGCGTCCGGACGCCGAGGCCGCGAAGGACATCTTCGCGAAGTACCTGACCCCGTCGCTCCCGCTGCACGCGGACGATCTGGCCGAGCACACCGGCTCCCGGCCGGCCGCCGCCCACGCCATGATCCAGTCCGTCGTGGAGCGGATGTACACGGAGTCCGAGGAGAACCGCTTCCTTGAGGTCACGTACGCCAACGGCGACAAGGAAGTCCTGTACTTCAAGGACTTCAACTCCGGAGCGATGATTCAGAACATCGTCGACCGGGCAAAGAAAATGGCCATCAAGGCATTCCTGGAACACGGCCAGAAGGGTCTGCGGGTCGCACATCTCCTCCAGGCCTGCGTGGACGAGTTCAAGGAGAACGAGGACCTGCCCAACACCACCAACCCGGACGACTGGGCCAGGATTTCCGGCAAGAAGGGTGAGCGGATCGTCTTCATCCGCACACTCGTCACCGGAAAGCAGGGCGCGGACACCGGACGCTCCATCGACACGGTGGCCAATACCGGCCAGTACCTGTAATACGCCGACCGGCTGCGGATGCCCGGAGGGGCATCCGCAGCCGGTCGTTTTCCCCCGTTCCGGCCACGCCGGAGCAATGTCGTAATTGATCTCCCCACCGGCGCAGAGGCGCTCTAGGCTCTGCGGTACCGCCGAGTCGCGCAGTGCGGTGACGGGCACCGCATACGCACCGGACAAGCAGCGGTACTTGAGCGTCGCTCCCGGACGGGACCGACGCCGGGCAAGGAGGGCCGCATGACCGTACGGCGAGTAATGGGCATCGAGACGGAGTACGGGATCTCCGTCCCCGGCCACCCCAACGCCAATGCCATGCTCACCTCGTCCCAGATCGTCAACGCCTACGCGGCGGCGATGCACCGGGCGCGTCGCGCCCGCTGGGACTTCGAGGAGGAGAATCCGCTGCGCGACGCGCGAGGCTTCGACCTCGCCCGTGAGACCGCCGACTCCAGCCAGCTCACCGACGAGGACATCGGCCTGGCCAATGTGATCCTCACCAACGGTGCCCGGCTCTACGTCGACCACGCGCACCCCGAATACAGCTCACCGGAGATCACCAACCCGCTCGACGCGGTGCTCTGGGACAAAGCCGGCGAACGGATCATGGCCGAGGCCGCCGAGCGGGCGGCCGCCATCCCCGGCGCCCAGCCGATCCACCTCTACAAGAACAACACCGACAACAAGGGCGCCTCCTACGGCACGCACGAGAACTACCTGATGCAGCGGGAGACCCCGTTCTCGGACATCGTGCGCCATCTGACGCCGTTCTTCGTCTCCCGCCAGGTCGTCACCGGCGCTGGACGGGTCGGCATCGGCCAGGACGGCCACGAGCACGGCTTCCAGATCAGCCAGCGCGCCGACTACTTCGAGGTCGAGGTCGGCCTGGAGACCACGCTCAAGCGCCCCATCATCAACACCCGGGACGAGCCCCACTCCGACGCGGAGAAGTACCGCCGGCTCCATGTGATCATCGGCGACGCCAATCTCTCGGAGATCTCGACCTATCTGAAGCTCGGCACCACGTCCCTGGTGCTGTCCATGATCGAGGACGCCTTCATCAACGTCGACCTCGCGGTCGACCAGCCCGTACGCACGCTGCACCAGGTCTCGCACGATCCGGACCTCAGGCAGCTGATCACGCTCCGCAACGGCCGGACACTGACCGCCGTCCAGCTCCAGATGGAGTACTTCGAGCTGGCCCGCAAGTACGTCGACGAGCGGTACGGCACCGACGCCGACGAGCAGACCAGGGACATCCTGACCCGCTGGGAGGACACGCTCAACCGGCTGGAGACCGATCCGATGAGCCTGGCCGGTGAGCTGGACTGGATCGCCAAGCGGGAGCTCATGGAGGGCTACCGCCGCCGTGACTCGCTGGACTGGGACGCACCCCGGCTGCACCTGGTCGACCTCCAGTACGCCGACGTACGGCCCGACAAGGGGCTCTACAACCGGCTGGCGGCCCGTGGCCGGATGAAGCGGCTGCTGGACGAGGACGACGTCACCAGGGCCCGTACGAAGCCTCCGGAGGACACCAGGGCCTACTTCCGGGGCCGCTGCCTGGAGCAGTACGCCGACGACGTGGCGGCCGCCTCCTGGGACTCGGTGATCTTCGACCTGCCGGACCGCGACTCGCTCCAGCGGGTGCCCACCCTGGAGCCGCTGCGGGGCACCAAGGAGCACGTGAAGGACCTGCTGGACCGCTGTCGTACGGCGGAGGAGCTGGTCCGGGTGCTCTCGGGCGGCTGAAAGGTGTCCGGGCTGGGAATCAATCACCTGAGGCCCGGACGTTGAACAACTACCGGGCCAAATGTCGGACCCCGTGGGTAGGGTCTGATCAAGAGCTTCGATTTGCTTCGAACCGAGCGGGGTGAGCTACATGGCGACCAAGGACACCGGCGGCGGACAGCAGAAGGCGACGCGTTCCACCGAGGAGGTCGAGGAGCAGGCGCAGGACGCGCAGGCGTCCGAGGATCTCGCGGAGCGCCAGGAGAAGCTGAGCGACGACGTCGACTCGGTGCTGGACGAGATCGACGACGTCCTCGAAGAGAACGCCGAGGACTTCGTGAGGTCATTTGTCCAGAAGGGTGGACAGTAGTTCACGAGTGTGAACGCCCGGGAGGGTTCCGGGCGACCGTAGTGCCCCGGGGAGACGGGGTGACGGCGCACGCAACGGTGTGCGCGGTCACCCCGCTCGTGAACCGGGGGAGCGCCCCCGGTTCACGAGCGCGGGATCGGCACAGATCCCTCCGCCGAACATGTGGATCACCGCCCCCGGGCGGGTAGGGTCCGTGGCATACCTTGCTTCAACGGCAATTCGGCCATCGGCAAGTTGGGGGATGATCCTGACTCTCTTGCGCAGGGCCATCGCATACCTGGAGGGAAACGCGTGGAAGCCAACACTCGTAGCACCGGGCGTCTACCAGCTGCCTTCCTGACGCCGGGATCGTCCTCGTTCATGGACTTCCTGTCCGACCAGTCTCCCGAGATGCTCCCGGGCAACCGGAGCCTGCCGCCGCTCCAGGGGGCCATCGAGGCACCGCACGGGACGACCATCGTCTCGGCGTCCTTCCCCGGCGGTGTGGTCCTGGCCGGTGACCGGCGCGCCACCATGGGCAACATGATCGCGACGCGCGACATGCAGAAGGTCTTCCCGGCCGACGAGTACTCCGCGGTGGGCATCGCCGGCACCGCCGGACTGGCCGTGGAGATGGTCAAGCTGTTCCAGCTGGAGCTGGAGCACTTCGAGAAGGTCGAGGGCGCCCAGCTCTCCCTGGAGGGCAAGGCCAACCGGCTCTCCACCATGATCCGCTCCAACCTCGCCATGGCCATGCAGGGCCTGGCCGTGGTGCCGCTCTTCGCGGGGTACGACGTCGACCGGGAGAAGGGCCGCATCTTCTCCTACGACGTCACGGGCGGCCGCACCGAGGAGACCGGTTACGCGGCCACCGGCTCCGGCTCGATCTTCGCCCGCAACTCGATGAAGAAGCTCTACCGCGAGGATCTGACGGAGGAGCAGGCCCTCACCCTGGTCGTACAGGCGCTGTACGACGCCGCCGACGACGACTCGGCGACCGGCGGCCCGGACGTGGCCCGCCGGATCTACCCGATCGTCACCGTCATCACCGACGAAGGCTTCCGGAGGCTGGGCGACCAGGAGTCCGCCGGCATCGCGCGCTCCATCCTGGAACGCCGCCTGGAGCAGCCCGACGGCCCGCGCGCCGCGCTGCTCTGATCCGGACTCCGAGCCCTCCGAGATGCACTCGTCACTGACAGAAAGGGACGGATAGCCGGTGTCGACGCCGTTCTATGTCTCACCCCAGCAGGCCATGGCCGACCGGGCGGAATACGCCCGCAAGGGCATCGCCCGTGGTCGCAGCCTCGTTGTGCTGCAGTATGCCGACGGCATTGTGTTCGTCGGCGAGAACCCGTCCCGTGCGCTGCACAAGTTCAGCGAGATCTATGACCGGATCGGCTTCGCGGCCGCCGGCAAGTACAACGAGTACGAGAACCTCCGCATCGGCGGCGTGCGCTACGCCGACCTGCGCGGATACACCTACGACCGGGACGATGTGACGGCCCGTGGGCTGGCCAACGTCTACGCCCAGACCCTCGGCACGATCTTCTCCAGCGCGGCCGAGAAGCCGTACGAGGTGGAGCTGGTCGTCGCCGAGGTCGGCACCGCCCCCGAGGGCGACCAGATCTACCGGCTGCCGCACGACGGTTCGATCGTGGACGAGCACGGCTCGGTCGCGGTCGGCGGCAACGCCGAGCAGATCAGCAGCTTCCTCGACCAGCGCCACCGCGACGGCATGACGCTCGCCGAGGCGCTCAAGCTGGCCGTCCAGGCGCTCTCCCGGGAGCCCGGGGGCGGCGAGCGGGAGATTCCCGCCGAGCGCCTCGAAGTCGCGGTGCTGGACCGTACGCGGCCCCAGCAGCGCAAGTTCAAGCGGATCGTCGGCCGCCAGCTGACCCGGCTGCTCGACGCGGAAGCGGCGAGCGCCACCCCGACGGACGCCCCGTCCGACACCGAGGAGACCGACTCCACGGACACCGGCTCCACGGACACCACCAACACCGACACCGGTACCGGCAGTTCGTCCGGCGCCACCGAGGAGTAGGCGGCAGCGCCTTCGCCGTGCCCCCGGGCCCCGGCCCGGGGGCACGGTCATGCCCGGGCGGCGGGCGGCGGTGCCGTGGAGCCCCGTACGACCAGCCGCACCGGCAGGCTGCCCGGCTCGGCGGGGCGGCCGTCCAGCACCGCGAGCAGCGCCGCCATGCCCCGCTCCCCGACCTGTTCGGCGGGCAGTCGCACGGTGGTGAGCTCCGGTTCGAGCGCGGTGGCCAGCGCGAGGTCGTCGAAGCCGGTGACGGAGAGGTCGTTCGGGACGCGCAGCCCCAGCCGACGGGCCGCCTTGCAGGCCCCGGCCGCCAGGATGTCGTCGTCGCAGACGATCGCGGTGGGCCGCTCCCCGGCCACGGCCAGCGCCTGCTCGGCCGCCTCCCGTCCGGCCCGTACGTCGAGCGGGGCCCGTACCGTACGCAGCTCGGTGCCCGGCACCGCCTCCACCGCCTCCCGCAGCGCCTGCGCCCGGACCGCGAACGTCCAGGTGTCCACGGCGGAGGCCAGATGCACGAACCGGCGGTGGCCGAGGCCCAGCAGATGCTCCGTCACCTGGCTCATGCCGTCGGCGATGTCCAGGTTCACATGGGCCGCCGCGTCCGTCCCGGCCGGATCGCTGTCCAGCATCACCAGCGGCAGCTCGGCCCCGTGCAGGGCGCTCAGCGCGTCGGAGGCCATGGAGGAGGCGATCACCCCGTCGAGGGCGGCGCGGGCCGAGGCGAACGGGTCCCGGGCCGGTCCGGTGCCGTCCGGCGAGGGGTAGAGCACCACGCCGAAGTCGTGCTCGGCGGCGACGGCGGCGGCCCCGGTGTAGACGCGGGCGAAGAACTCGTTGGTGAGCGCCGGGACCACCAGCAGCGCGGTCCTGGTGCTGCCGAGCCGCAGACTGCGGGCGGCCAGATTGGGCCGGTAGCCCAGCTCCGCCGCCGCCTCCCGGACTCGCTGGGCCGTGGCCTCGGAGACCCGGCCCGGCCACTTCTCGGCCAGCACCAGCGAGACCGTCGCCTGCGAGACGCCCGCCGCGCGGGCCACGTCGCGACTGGTGGGCCGGGGCGGAGCGGGCTGGTGCGGGTCGGTCACTCGGGCCTCCGTGCGGGGTGTTTCCGTGCCGCCGCGAGGTGGACCCGCGGACTGCGCTCATGGTACGTATGAACCTCGACGTTATACGTAAAACCTCGGGCGGTGGAAGCCGTCCGGCGGAAAGGTGGCGGCCATGGCCGCGGGATATCTGGACATCCTCCGGGCGCGGCATGCCGCCCGGCTGCTGACGGGCACCCTGGTGGGGCGGCTGCCCAACGGCACCGCCCATATCGCGATCGTGCTGTTCACCCGCGCCGAGGGCGGCAGCTACACCCTGGCCGGGGCCCTGGCCGCCGCGTACGGGCTCGCCACCGCCGTCGGGCAGCCGCTGCTCGGCCGGGCGGTCGACCTGTACGGGCAGCCGCGCGTCCAGCTCCCCGCCGCCGTGCTCTCCGCACTCGGCATGGCCCTGCTGGCCGTCTCCGGTCTCGGCTCGCTCCCGCTGGCCTACGTCGCCGTCGTCCTCGCCGGAGTCGCCACACCGCCCCTGGAGGGCGGGCTGCGGGCCCTGTGGCCCAGCGTGCTGAAGCGCGAGGACCAGGTGCACCGGGCGTACGCCATGGACGCCGTGGCGCAGGAGATCATGTTCACCGTCGGGCCGCTCCTGGTGACGGTCCTCGTCTCGCTCTGGTCCCCGGCCGCCGCCCTGCTCGTCATCAACGCCATCGGCGTCCTGGGCGCGCTGTCGGTCGTCCTGTCGGAGCCCTCGCGCGCCTGGCGCTCCGCACCCCGCGAGGCGCACTGGCTCGGCGCCCTGCGCTCGCCCGGACTCCTGGCCCTGCTCGGCGCGTTCTTCTTCGTCGGGCTCGCGCTCGGCTCCATCACGGTGGCCGGTGTGGCCTACGCGGACGACCACGGCCGGGAGTCGGTGTACGGCTGGCTGATGGCCGCGCTCGGTCTCGGCGCCCTGATCGGGGGCCTGGCCTACGGGGCGAGGCAGTGGGCCGGTCCGCCCGAGCGGCGGCTGCGGGTCATCGTCGGCCTCCTGGCGCTGGGCTACCTGCCGTTGACGCTCACACCCTCGGTGCCCGTCATGGCCGCCCTCGCCGCGCTGGCCGGAGTCTTCCTCGCCCCGGCCATCGCGTGCTCGTTCCTCGTGGTGGACCGGCACGCCCCGCGCGGCACGGTGACCGAGGCCTTCTCGTGGCTCGTCACCACCTTCGGCGTCGGCGCGGCAGCCGGAACGGCTGTCGCGGGACCGGCCGTCGAGCTCGGCTCGACCGCCTGGAGCTTCGGCGTGGCGGGGGTCGGCGGAGTGCTCGCCCTCGTCGTCCTCCTGGCCACCGGAAGGGTCCTCGCAGCTCCCGTACGCACCCCCGCCGTTGTGGCGGGATCGGAAAATGATCGAAACGGTGCTGTCGAACCCGGTTTCAGCACCGGCCGTAAGGCGTAATGTTCAGTCATGGACCGCCGCATTTTCGGGCTGGAGAACGAGTACGGCGTCACGTGCACGTTCAGGGGACAGCGCCGACTGTCACCTGACGAAGTGGCGCGCTACCTCTTCCGCCGTGTTGTGTCATGGGGCCGCAGCAGCAATGTCTTTCTGCGGAACGGCGCCCGCCTCTACCTCGACGTGGGATCGCATCCGGAATATGCAACCCCCGAATGCGACAACGTGACCGAACTGGTCACGCACGACAAGGCCGGCGAGCGCATTCTCGAAGGCCTGCTCGTCGACGCCGAACGCCGCCTGCACGAGGAGGGAATCGCGGGCGACGTCTATCTCTTCAAGAACAACACCGACTCGGCGGGAAACTCCTACGGGTGCCACGAGAACTACCTCGTGGCCCGGCACGGAGAATTCTCCCGGCTCGCGGACATCCTCATCCCCTTCCTCGTCACCCGTCAGCTCATCTGCGGGGCGGGCAAGGTGCTCCAGACCCCGCGCGGAGCCGTCTACTGCGTCAGCCAGCGCGCCGAGCACATCTGGGAGGGCGTCAGCTCCGCGACCACCCGCTCCCGGCCGATCATCAACACCCGCGACGAGCCCCACGCCGACGCCGAGCGGTACCGCCGCCTCCACGTCATCGTCGGTGACTCGAACATGTCCGAGACGACCATGCTCCTCAAGGTCGGCGCCACCGACCTGGTGCTGCGCATGATCGAGGCGGGCACGGTGATGCGCGACCTCACCCTGGAGAACCCGATCCGGGCCATCCGTGAGGTCAGCCACGACCTCACCGGCCGCCGTAAGGTGCGCCTCGCCAGCGGCCGAGAGGCCTCGGCCATCGAGGTCCAGCGGGAGTACTACGAGAAGGCCGTGGACTTCGTCGAGCGCCGGGGCATCCGCACCGGCACCGTGGACCAGGTCCTGGAGCTGTGGGGCCGCACGCTGGACGCGGTGGAGGCCGAGGACCTCGACCGGATCGACACCGAGATCGACTGGGTCATGAAGTACAAGCTCATCGAGCGGTACCGGGCCAAGCACAACATGACCATGTCGAACCCGCGGGTCGCCCAGATAGACCTCGCCTACCACGACATCCACCGTCGCCGCGGCCTCTTCTACCTGCTGGAGAGGAAGGGGCAGACCGCCCGCATCTGCAACGACCTGAAGATCTTCGAGGGCAAGACCGTGCCCCCGCAGACCACCCGGGCGAGGCTGCGCGGCGACTTCATCCGCCGGGCCCAGGAGCAGCGGCGGGACTTCACCGTCGACTGGGTCCACCTCAAGCTCAATGACCAGGCGCAGCGCACGGTGCTGTGCAAGGACCCCTTCCGCTCCGTGGACGAGCGGGTGGAGAAGCTCATCGCCGGGATGTGAGCCGGCCGGCCCGCCGAGGGCCGCTGTGCGCCGGGGCATACCAGCTCCGGCGCACAGCCGTGTCGGTACCCCTGATGCCCCTGGGGCGAAGTCGTAGAGTGGAGGGACTGTCCGGACCCCCCTACTCGCGAGTTGGACTGATGAACCCCACAAAGACTGCCCGGCGTGTCGCCGCGGCACTGGTCGTACCCGCTCTGCTGTTCACCGCCGCCTGCGGCGGGTCCGACTCCAAGAACGACGACGAGCAGAAGCCGGGGGCCGTCGCGAAGGTGTCCGGGAAGTTCGGCGCCGAGCCCAAGATCGAGGTGCCCGACGACGCCAAGGGCTCCGACGAGGTCGTGGTGAACGAGCTCCTGGCCGGAAAGGGGGCCGAGGTCAAGAAGGGCGACACCGTACGGGTGGACTACGCCGCGAACATCGAGGCACTCGGCTCCACCTGGTCCCAGCGGCTGGGGACCGACCCGGAGGCCCCGCGCACCCAGATCGTGCAGGAGGTCGGCCAGGAGGGTCCGATGCTGCCCGCCAAGGTGATGGACAACCTGGCCGGTCACAAGGTCGGCAGCCGCCTCCAGATCGAGGGCACGGCCCAGGGCATCGTCGGTGACCGGCTCAACCCGCAGCTCAACATCAAGCCCGCCGACACGCTGGTCTGGGTCATCGACATCGTCAACGCCAAGAAGATCGACAAGAAGGCCGAGTCGAAGGGCACCCAGGCCGCCACCGAGGCCGGTACGCCCCAGGTGAAGGCCCCGTCGCAGAAGGCCGCGACGATCACCATCCCCAAGGGTGAGAAGGCCCCGAAGGACCTCCAGCAGCAGGTGCTGATCAAGGGCGAGGGCGCCGAGGTCAAGGCCGGTGAAGGGCTCGTCGTCCAGTACACGGGCGTGAAGTGGGAGGACGGCAAGAAGTTCGACTCCTCCTGGGACAACGGTGGCGCGACCGTCTTCCCGATCGGGGTCAACGCCGTCATCAAGGGCTGGGACCAGGCCCTGGTCGGCAAGCACATCGGTGACCGCGTCCTGCTGACCATCCCGCCGGCCCTGGCCTACGGCGAGAGCGGGACGAGCGAGCTGGCCAAGAACAACCTGGTCTTCGTCGTGGACATCCTCGACACGGTCTGACCCGGCACCATCCGATCCGACGCGGTCCGGCCCGTTACCGTCCAGTCCGGTCCGGTCCGGCACCGTCCGATCCGGATCGGCACCTTCCGGGCCGACGCCGCACGGCCGATGACCCGGCCGTGCGAGACTTGCTCGGCTGTCCGCAAGATTCTTTCGTAGGAGCAATTCAGTGAGCATCGAGAAGCCCGAGATCGACTTTCCGGGCGGCGAGCCGCCGGCCGACCTGGAGATCAAGGACATCTGGGAGGGCGACGGCCCCGTCGCCAAGGCCGGCGACCGGGTCCAGGTCCACTACGTGGGCGTGGCCTTCTCCACCGGCGAGGAGTTCGACGCCTCCTGGAACCGCGGTACGCCGCTGGCCTTCCAGCTGGGTGTCGGCCAGGTCATCTCCGGTTGGGACCAGGGCGTGCAGGGCATGAAGGTCGGCGGCCGTCGCCAGCTGACCATCCCCGCGCACCTCGCGTACGGCGACCGCGGCGCGGGCAGCGCCATCGCCCCGGGCGAGACGCTGATCTTCGTCTGCGACCTGGTCGCGGTCTGATCCGGTCCGTTCCGGTCGCGTGAGCCACGCGGTCCGGTCCGTTCCGGTCGCGTACGTTCCCGTTCCGGTCAGTAGTGAGGGCCCTCGCCGTTCGGCGGGGGCCCTCGCCGCTGTCCGGTCCACGGGCTCGCTTTGGTCCCGACACCCCGGGGCGGTACGGTCGACGGTCGTAGAGCACATGGAGAAAGGGCGTCGATGGCGATTGCCAAGGCCGAGCGGCTGATGAACCTCGCGCTGTGTCTGCTCGGGACCCGGCGCCCGCTCAGCAAGCGTGAGCTCCGCGGCTCCATCGAGGCGTACCTCGAAGCGGGCTCCGACGACTCCTTCAACCGGATGTTCGAGCGCGACAAGGACGATCTGCGCGAACTCGGCCTCGTCATCGAGACGGTCGAGAACCTCGACGGCGACACCGGATACCTGGCCCGCCGCGACAGCAACCGGCTGCCCCCCATCACCCTGGACGCCGAGGAGGCCGCGGCCCTCGGCCTGGCCGCCAAGGTCTGGCAGCAGGCCCGCCTCGCCGGGGCCGCCAGCGGCGCCCTCCAGAAGCTCCGCGCGGCGGGCATGCCCGAGGCCGAGGACGCCTACGAGGTGCACAGCGCCCTCGAACCCCGCATCCCCGTCCACGAGGCGGCCTTCGAGCCCCTGATGCTCGCCTGCCGCGACCGCCGCCCGGTCACCTTCGACTACCGCAAGGCCAACTCCGCCGCCCCCGTGCAGCGTCAGGTCGAACCCTGGACCCTGGAATGCTGGCGCGGCCACTGGTATCTCGCGGGCTGGGACCGGGGCCGCGGCGCCGAACGCGTCTTCCGGCTCTCCCGCATCACCGGCAAGGTCCGCTCCCGCGCCGGGGCCTTCACCGCCGAGGTGCCCGACGTCGTCACCGTCCGCGAGACCGTCGAGAGCTGGGCCGGGGAGACCGCCACCCGCACCGCCCGGATCAGGCTCCGCGCCGGAGCCGGTTACCCGCTGCGCTCGCGGGCGATATCCGTCAAGGAGCGCGGGGAGGGCTGGGACGAGCTGGAGATCCCGTACGGACACGGGCTCGACGCCTGGCTCGTCGAGTTCGGGCCGGACGTCGTCGTGGAGGAACCCGCCGATCTGCGGGCCGATGTGGTGGACCGGCTGCGCGCCGTGGCCAAGGACTAAGGACATAGGGACCGCAGCGATGGCCACGAACGCGATCGACCAGACCCGCCGGATGCTCTCCCTGGTGACGTACCTGCGCGAGCGCCCCGGCGCCCACGTCCAGGACGTGGCCCGGGCCTTCGGCATCACCGAGGACGAGCTGATCTCCGACCTCGACGTGCTGCCCATGTGCGGGACCAGCTTCCGGGGCGGCGACCTCCTCGACATCGACACCGACGGCGACCGGATCTGGTGGCACAACCCGGACGACGTGGCCGAGCCGCTGCGGCTCGCCGCCGACGAGGCCACCGCCCTGCTCGTCGCGGCCCGCGCCGTCGCGACCCTGCCCGGACTGCGCGAGAGCGACCGGGACGCCCTGCTCCGGGCCACCGCCAAGCTGGAGACGGCGGCCGGGGAGACCGGCGCGGCCAGCTCCCGGCTCTCGGTGACCTTCGAGTCCGAGGGCGGTGTCTTCGCCGACGTCGACCGGGCCATCTCCGAGCGCCGCCGCCTCTGGCTGCGCTACTACTCGCCCGCCCGCGACGAGCTCACCGAACGCGAGGTCGACCCGATCCGGCTCTTCGCCGTCGGCCACACCTACCTGGAGGGGTGGTGCCGACTCTCGGAGGACCGCCGGACCTTCCGGCTCGACCGGGTCGCCGAGATCCGCCTCCTGGACGCCCCCGCCGCCCCGCCCGAGCTGGAGCTGCGGGACCTCTCCGAAGGGCTCGTCCACCCCGCCGCCGAGGACCCCGAGGTCGTCATCGAGGTCACCACCGGCGGCCGCTGGGTCGCCGAGTACTACCCACACGACAGCGCCGAGGAGCTGCCCGGCGGCGGACTGCGCATCACCCTGCGCACCCCCGACCCGGCCTCGCTGCGCCGCCTCGCCCTCCGCCTCGGCGGGGACGGCCGCATCGTCACCCCGCCCGAACTCGCCGACAGCGCCCGGCTGGCCGCCCGCGAGGCGCTCGCCGCCTACGACGGCACGGTCTGAGCCGGTCCGGAGCGGAGACGAAGATGAACCCGACGCACCTCGTGCCGGTCGCCGCCACCGGCCGGGCCGTCCGCACCGGACCGGTACCGGCCCCCGTACCCGGCGCCGTACGGTTCCGGGCCGCCTGCCCCGACTGCCGCGGGCGCTTCGAGCTGGCGGCGGGAGCGCTGCGCCTGGCCATCGGAGCCACCAGCCGCACCACCTTCTACACCTTCACCTGCCCGGAGTGCTCCGCCCCGGTCCGCAAGCCCGCCGGGGAGCGCATCATCGAACTGCTCACCGGCGGCGGCGTACGGACCCTGCGCCTGCACGCCGCCCCGTAGCGCCCCGTAGCCCTGTAGGAAGAGGCACCGCCGCATGTTCTGGCCCATGCTCGCCATCGCCCTGGGTTTCCTGGGCGTCGCCGTCCTCGGCGTACTCGCCGTCCGGGTCTTCGTCGAGGTCCAGCGCCTCGGCCGTCAGGTCACCACCACCACCGAGCGGATCAGCCGGGCTTCCGAGGACCTCGAACGGGCGGCGACCCGCCTCGCGGCCACCGGCGACAGCCTGCGGTGACGGGCCGCGGCCTGATGTTCCCCGGTGGCGGAGGGGTACGCTTCAAGGGTCGGCCCAGGCAGGAAGGGCGGGGGCCGCAATCGGGAGTACGCACGGGCATTGCCTCGCGTTTACTCCCGGGGGTTACGATCGCTGCCAAGCGCAACGATCGGACACATGCCCGGTCGAACGGGTAGCGAGCCCACCCTCCAGCCGCCTCAGTGAGAAGGAAGTCGCACATGATCGGCAATCTGAAGCCCCTAGAGATCGTTCTGATCATCGCTGTCATCCTGCTGCTCTTCGGTGCCAAGAAGCTTCCCGACATGGCGCGTTCGCTCGGCAAGTCGGCCCGCATCCTCAAGAGCGAGGCCAAGGCGATGAAGAAGGACGACGCGGCGACCGCGGCGCCCACGACGGAGACCGTCGCGGACCCGGCCCCTCCGCAGTCCACCACCGCCCGCACCATCCAGGCCGCTCCGGGTGACGTCACCAGCGCCCGTCCGGTCAGCGACCCCAAGCCCACCACCCAGAGCTGACGCCGACGCGTTCCGCCGACAGCCGCCGCACGAGACGAGGGAAGTGGGTTGCTCAAGTCTGCCCGCAAGCAGGAGAAGGACGAAGAGGGGCGGATGCCTCTCCTCGATCACCTGCGTGAGCTGCGTAACCGGCTGCTGAAGGCCGTGCTGGCGATCGTCGTCGTGACGATCGTGGCGGCGTTCTTCCAGAAGGAGATCTACGACTTCCTTCTGCGTCCCCTCCTCTCCTCCGTCGGGTGCGAGGGCGGTGTGGTCACGGAGGTCGACGGCAAGCCCTGCGCGCTGCTGAAGACCAACACGCTGCTGGCCCCGTTCACCAACGCCCTCAAGGTCGCCCTGATGTCCGGCGTCCTGCTGGCCACCCCGGTCTGGCTGTTCCAGCTGTGGGCCTTCGTGGCCCCCGGCCTCCACAAGGGCGAGAAGCGCTACGCCTACGCGTTCGCCGCCGTGGGCGCCCCCCTCTTCGTCGCGGGCAGCTACCTCGCCTACGCGATCCTGCCGCAGACCGCCGAGATCATGCTCGGGTTCACCCCCGCGAACGTGCAGAACCAGATCGAGCTCGACAGCTATCTGGACCTGCTCGTCCGGATGGTGATCGTCTTCGGGCTCGCCTTCGAGCTGCCCCTGCTGCTCGTCGCGCTCAACATGACGGGTGTCGTCTCCGGGAAGCGGATGCTCGGCTGGTGGCGCGGAATGATCGTCGGCCTCACCGCCTTCTCCGCCATCGCCACGCCCGGTGGCGAGCCCCTGTCGATGCTCCTGCTGGCCGGACCGCTCGCGGTGCTCTACTTCATCGCCGTCGGGATCTCGCTGCTCAACGACAAGCGCCGCAACCGCAACAACCCCGACGCCGAGCTCAGCGACGACGAGGCGTCACCGCTCGATCTGACCCCCGAGGCGGTCGGAGGGGTCGAGCCCGTGGCGGCCCCGCGCCGGGCGCTTCCGGAGCAGGCTTCCGGCGAATCGGACGGCTCCCGGTCGCACCGGCTCAACGGTTACGACGACATCACCTGACCTTGTAGGGTCCGGAAGGGTGACCAGCGAGATCACCCTCTTCGTCAATCCCACCGCGGGACGCGGCCGGGGCGCGCACGCCGCGCAACCGGCCGCTTCCGCGTTGCGGGCCGCCGGATTCTCCGTCCGTACGGTGCTCGGCGAGGATGCCGACGACGCCCTGCGCCGGGCCCGCGAGGCCGTGGCGGCGGGGACCGGGGCGCTGATAGCCGTGGGCGGGGACGGGCTGGTGTCCCTCGCCCTCCAGGCCGTCGCGGGGACGAGTACGCCGCTGGGCGTCGTCGCCGTCGGCACCGGCAACGACTTCGCCCGTGCGCTGGGCCTGCCGATCCGTGACCCGGCCGCCGCCGGAGCGCTGGCCGCGCGGGCGCTCAAGGCGGGCGGCCACCGCTCCATCGACCTCGGACGCGTCGGCACCCGCTGGTTCGGCTCCGTCCTCGCCTCCGGCTTCGACTCCCGGGTGAACGACCGGGGCAACCGGATGCGCCTCGTCGGCGGCCGCTTCAAGTACGACCTCGCGATCCTCGCCGAACTGGCCGCCTTCGCCCCGATCCCGTACCGGATCCGGCTCGACGGGGGAGAGGCCCGGGAGATCGAGGCGACGCTCATCGCGGTGGGCAACGGCTCCACGTACGGCGGAGGTATGCGCATCTGCGCCGACGCCGAGATGGACAACGGGCTCTTCGACGTGACCGTGGTGGGGGAGTGCACGCGCACCACGCTCCTCAAGGTGTTCCCGAAGGTCTACAAGGGCACGCATCTGAGCCACCCCGCCGTCACCACGCACCGGGTCGCCTCGATCGAGCTGGCGGCGGCCGGTGTCACGGCGTACGCGGACGGCGAACCGCTGGGCGCGCTGCCGCTCACGGCGACCTGTGTGCCGGATGCCGTACGGGTGCTCACCGGGGGCTGACCGCAGCCCGGCCGGGGGAACGGCCGAGCGCATTTAAAGATCGGGCTGACTGTCGGAGGTGGCGGGTAGGCTCGTACGCAAGATGACAGAGGACCTCTCACCAGCTGAGCGATACCAGGCATCCCGCGCCCGTGCGGCCGAGATGGCGACGGCCCTCGGGCCCTTCCGGGAGATGTACGAGTTCGGACTGGACCCGTTCCAGATCGAGGCCTGCCAGGCTCTTGAGGCGGGCAAGGGGGTGCTGGTCGCGGCCCCGACGGGGTCGGGCAAGACGATCGTCGGCGAGTTCGCCGTCCACCTGGCCCTGGAGCAGGGCCGCAAGTGCTTCTACACCACGCCGATCAAGGCGCTCTCCAACCAGAAGTACGCCGACCTGGTCAAGCGGTACGGTGCCGACAAGGTCGGCCTGCTGACCGGCGACAACAGCGTCAACTCCGAGGCACCGGTGGTCGTGATGACCACCGAGGTCCTGCGGAACATGCTGTACGCGGGCTCGCAGTCGCTCTCCGGCCTCGGTTACGTGGTCATGGACGAGGTGCACTATCTCTCCGACCGCTTCCGGGGCGCGGTGTGGGAGGAAGTGATCATCCACCTCCCGGAGTCGGTGACGCTGGTCTCCCTGTCGGCGACCGTCTCCAACGCCGAGGAGTTCGGCGACTGGCTGGACACCGTGCGCGGCTCCACCGAGGTGATCGTCTCCGAGCACCGGCCGGTGCCGCTCTGGCAGCACGTGATGGCCGGGCGCAAGATGTACGACCTCTTCGAGGAGGCCACCGACCACGGCGGCCGGGGCGCCGGACGCCGGGAGGTCAACCCCGACCTGGTCCGGCTCGCCCGGCAGGAGAACCAGAACACCTACAACCCGCGTGACCGGCGCCGGGGCAAGATGGTGCGCGAGGCCGACCGCGAGCGCGAGCGGCGTCAGCGCAGCCGGATCTGGACGCCCGGCCGCCCCGAGGTCATCGACCGGCTGGACAACGAGGGGCTGCTCCCCGCGATCACGTTCATCTTCAGCCGGGCCGGCTGCGAGGCCGCCGTACAGCAGTGTCTGTATGCCGGGCTCCGGCTCAACGACGAGGACAAGCGCCGGCTGGTGCGCGAGATCGTCGAGGAGCGGACCGCCTCCATCCCCGGCGAGGACCTGCACGTCCTGGGGTACTACGAGTGGCTCGAAGGGCTGGAGCGGGGCATCGCCGCGCACCACGCGGGCATGCTGCCGACGTTCAAGGAGGTCGTCGAGGAGCTGTTCGTACGGGGGCTGGTGAAGGCGGTCTTCGCCACCGAGACCCTCGCGCTCGGCATCAACATGCCCGCGCGCTCGGTGGTGCTGGAGAAGCTCGTCAAGTGGAACGGTGAGCAGCACGCCGACATCACCCCCGGCGAGTACACCCAGCTCACCGGCCGGGCCGGGCGCCGCGGCATCGACGTCGAGGGCCATGCGGTGGTCCTCTGGCAGCGCGGCATGGACCCGACGGCGCTGGCCGGGCTCGCGGGGACGCGTACATATCCGCTGCGCTCCAGCTTCCGCCCCTCGTACAACATGGCCGTCAATCTGGTGCAGCAGTTCGGGCGGCACCGGTCGCGGGAGCTGCTGGAGACCTCGTTCGCCCAGTTCCAGGCGGACAAGTCCGTCGTGGGGATCTCGCGGCAGGTGCAGCGCAACGAGGAGGGCCTGGAGGGCTACCAGGAGGGCATGACCTGCCACCTCGGTGACTTCGAGGAGTACGCGCGGCTGCGCCGCGACCTCAAGGACCGGGAGACGGAGCTCGCCAAGCAGGGCGCGGCGCAGCGGCGGGCGGCGGCGGCCTCCTCGCTGGAGAAGCTGAAGCCGGGCGATGTCATCCATGTGCCGACGGGGAAGTTCGCGGGTCTTGCCCTGGTGCTGGACCCCGGTCTGCCCGCCGGGCGGGCCAACGGGCACCGCGGGTTCGACCACCACGACGGTCCGCGCCCGCTGGTGCTCACCGCCGAGCGGCAGGTCAAGCGGCTGGCCTCGATGGACTTCCCGGTGCCGGTGGAGGCGCTGGACCGGATGCGGGTGCCGAAGTCGTTCAACCCGCGCTCGCCGCAGTCCCGGCGCGATCTGGCCTCCGCGCTGCGGACGAAGGCCGGGCACATCGTGCCCGACCGGCACCGCAAGGGGCGGGCGCCCGCGGCCGACGACCGCGAGATCGCCCGGCTGCGGACCGAGCTGCGCGCCCATCCGTGCCACGGGTGCGACGAGCGCGAGGACCATGCGCGGTGGGCCGAGCGCTACCACCGGCTGCAGCGGGACACGCGGCAGCTGGAGAAGCGGATCGAGGGGCGGACGAACACGATCGCCCGGACCTTCGACCGGATCGTCGCGCTCCTGACCGAGCTGGACTACCTCCGGGGCAACGAGGTCACGGAGAACGGCCGACGGCTGGCCCGGCTGTACGGGGAGCTGGACCTGCTCGCCAGCGAGTGCCTGCGGGAGGGGGTCTGGGAAGGGCTCAACCCCGCCGAACTGGCCGCGTGTGTCTCGGCGCTGGTCTTCGAGGCGCGGCAGGCCGATGACGCGGTGGCGCCGAAGCTGCCGTCCGGTCCGGCGAAGCTCGCCATGGGCGAGATGGTGCGGATCTGGGGGCGGCTGGATGCCCTGGAGGAGGACTTCAAGATCAACCAGACGGAGGGGGTCGGGCAGCGCGAGCCCGATCTCGGCTTCGCCTGGGCGGTCTACATGTGGGCCTCCGGGCGCACGCTGGACGAGGTGCTGCGCGAGGCGGAGATGCCGGCGGGGGACTTCGTACGGTGGTGCAAGCAGGTGATCGACGTGCTGGGGCAGGTGGCTGCGGCGGCTCCTCGGGAGGGGAGTGCGGGGGCGAGTTCGGTGGCCCGTAATGCGCGGAAGGCGGTTGACTCGGTGCTTCGGGGGGTTGTGGCGTACAGCTCTGTCGGCTGAGGGGGGTGGGGGCGCGGGGGTGGGGGCGGGTGTGGGGGCGCCTGCGGCGGGCTTGTTCCCCTACCCACCCCTTCCCGAAACCGGGGCTCTGCCCCGGACCCCGTTCTGTCCTCAAGCGCCGGACGGGCTGGGTTTCGCCGGACCGGCTGAGAACGGGGCTCGTCAGGTGCGGGTGCTTCTCATTGCCGCTCCGGCGCAGACCAGGCCCAGCAGCACCGTCAGTCCGCCGACGATGATGTTGTTGAGGACCACTCCGGCGTCCGGGCTGCTCCCGACCACCCAGGTCGACACGATGATCCACGCACCGATGGCGCACATCGCCCAGCTCAGGCCGTACATGCGCTCGGGCATCGCGGTGAAGCCCAGGGCCAGTACCGCGATCGCGATACCCATCACGAGGTTGTGCGTCACCAGGGCGGGCTGGCTGGCCGTGAAGTGGAGCACCCAGGGGGAGACGGCGCAGTAGAGGCCGACGAGGAACACCGGCGCGTCCACCAGCGCCACATCGCGGCCGCCCATCATCTTGTCGTACCGCGCGCGCATTTCTGAGGCGTCGGGGTGACCCGACAGGTCACTCCTGATGTCACTTCTGGCGTCTGAGACGTTGCTCATGAGATTTCGTCTCCTTCGGTCCTGCGGGCCCTGACGCCGTGCGGAGTGTGCGCCAAGCGCCCATATGTCTATTCTGCTCTTATCTGCCCCTTATGTGAATCCGGGTGGCGCCCCTGTCCAGCTGTTCCGCGAGGGCCAGCAGATCCGGTGTCCGCAGCACCCGGTCCCCGTACCCCGGCAGCGGTACGTGGAGGAGCCCGGTCCAGCGGTCCGGGACGGCGTCGATCCCGTACACCGCCCCGGCCAGGCCGCCCGTCACGGCGGCCACCGTGTCGGTGTCCCCGCCCACGTCCACGGCGGCGGCCAGCGCGTCCTCGAACGTGTCTGTCGTGCGCAGGGCCCACAGGGCGGTGCCCAGACAGGGCCAGACCGCTCCGTTGAACTCGGTCGCCAGGGCGGGGTGCCAGCCGGGTGCGAGGACTGTTGCCCAGCGTGGCCGGTGGTCCGCGTGTACCTCGGCCAGGGCGTCCGGGACGGCGGCGAGCGGGTCGTCCCCGGCCAGGGCCACCCGGACCAGCTCGTGGAAGACGGCGGTGCCCTCCCAGGCCGCCCGGTCGCCGTGGGTCAGCGCCGCGATCCGGCGGGCCGCCTCCATCGTCACCGTACGGCCGGCGGGGGCGAAGTACACCGCCGACGTGGTCGCCCGCATCAGCGAGCCGTTGCCCGCGGCCCGCCCGTTGACCTGGAAGTGCAGGGCCGCGGCCAGGTCCCACGGCTCGCCGTTGGTCAGTACGTCCTCGGTCTGGAGGCCGATGTCCTTCGGCTCGCCCGCCGCCCACCGCCGGAAGCGGCCGAACATGTCGGGCAGGTCCAGGCCGCCCCGCTCCAGCAGCGACTCCCCGACCAGTACGGCCATCTGCGTGTCGTCCGTCGCCTCGCCCGGGTCCCAGCCGCCGCCTCCGCACAGCGTCCCCACGCCATCGGTGAAGCGGGCGGTGAACACTCCGGCCGGGCCGAACTCGAAGGGGGCGCCGAGCGCGTCGCCCACGGCCGAGCCGATGACGGCTCCGGCCGCCCGGGCGGCCCGAGGGGGCAGGTGCGGGGAGATCATCCGGTCAGGCTAGGGCACGGCGAAGGGCGGGGTGCCCCGGCCGCAGCAGGCCGAGGCACCCCGCCCCTCACATCCCGGCGACTACTTCGGGGGCATCAGGACCGTGTCGACGATGTAGACCGTCGCGTTGGCGGTCGGGACGTTGCCGCAGACGACCTTGGAGGAGTCGTTGACGGTGTACTCCGTGCCCGAACCGGCCGTCGTCAGCTTGCTCTTCTCCAGCGTGTCGAAGGAGCCCTTGTCCAACTGCTTCGGCGTCAGCTTCTCGCCCACCACGTGGTAGGTGAGGACCTTGGTCAGCTCGGCCTTGTCCGCCAGCAGCGCGTCCAGGTCGGCCTTCGGGATCTTCGCGAACGCGTCGTTGGTCGGCGCGAACACCGTGATGTTCTCGGCGTTGTTGAGCGTGTCGACCAGGCCCGCCTGCTGCACGGCGGCCACCAGCGTCGACAGCTCCTCGTTGTTCGAGGCGGCCGTCGCGACCGGGTCCTTCGCCATGCCGTCGAACGAGCCCGCGCCTTCCTTCGGCACCGACGAACACGCCGGGCCGAACGGCTCGTCCATGGTCATGGAGTCGTCGGCGGAGGCGCTCGTCGACGCCACCGCGCTGGGCGTCGAGCCCGCGGCCGCGTCCTTGGACTCGCCCGAGGAGCAGGCGGTCAGGGCCAGCGGCAGTACGGCCGCGGTGGCCACGGCGACGGCGGTACGACGGAAGTGGAGGGTGTTCATGGTGTCTCTTCTCCTGGATCGAAGGTGTCGAAGATGCTGAGCCGGTGGGGGAGGAGCGGCTGTGCGGGGCGGTCTCCGGCGCTCCGGGTCCGTCTCCCAGCCGCGGGAGACGGACCCGGTGCCGGTGCCGGCCGTCCGACCGGGAGCCGCCTCGCTCCCGCGGCCGGCCCGGCGTCCCCGACCGGTGGCGGCGCACCGCACGAACGGCTCCCCGGCCGTCCGGGCGGTGCGGCCGCCGCCGACCGCACCGCAGACCGGAACCACCGACGCGGCACACCGCCGCCCCGCCCCGCCCACCGCGGTGACCGGCGCCGGCCGGTGCACGTGGGGCGCGGTGGACGAGGGGGCGGCGCACCGGGCACCGGTTCCGGCGGCCCGGCCGCCGGGCGCGGCGGACGTGGCACGCGCCGGGCGGGACCGCCGGGACCCTGGGGCCCCGTACGTCCGCGAGGTGTTCCGATCTGCTCTCACACAGGGGATTCGGCGCGGGGGGCGCGGCGGATTGGTCCGGCGGGGACCTTCACTCGATCGAGGTAGTTCCGATCATCGACCAATCCTTCCGGCCACCTGCGACGAATGGAGTGCGAGGAGCGGTCCCAGCGCTGCTCCGAACAGCGCAGAAGACCGGAGGGAGCCCGGGATGGCAGGGGAGCGGCGGCGGACAGCCGTGGTGGGGAGCGGAGTGGCGGGACTGACCGCCGCCCACGTTCTGCGCAGGGCGCACGACGTCACGCTGTACGAGGCGGACGACCGCGTCGGCGGCCACGCCCACACGCACGAACTGGACGCGTCCGACGGCCGGGTGCACCGCGTCGACTCGGGGTTCATCGTGCACAACCGGCGTACCTACCCCCACCTCCTGCGGCTCTTCGACGAACTGGGCGTCGCCACCCAGGAGTCCGAGATGTCGATGTCCGTACGGTGTGAAGGGTGCGGCCTGGAGTACGCGGGCGCCCGGGGGATCGTCGGGCTCCTCGCTCAGCCCCGGTCAGCTCTTCGGGGACCGTACCTGCGGATGCTCGCCGAAGTGCCCCGCTTCCACCGCGCCGCCCGCGCGCTGCTGGAGCTGCCGGAGAGCCCGGCCACCGACATGACGCTGGGGGAGTTCGCCCGGCGCGGCCGCTTCTCCCCGTACTTCCACGCCCATTTCCTCACTCCCATGGTCTCCGCCGTCTGGTCCTGCGACCCGGTCACCGCCCTGCGCTACCCGGCCCGCTACCTCTTCGCGTTCCTGGCCCACCACGGCATGCTCGCCGTCGGCGGCTCCCCGGTCTGGCGGACCGTCACCGGCGGCTCGCGCGCCTATGTGGAGCGCGTCGTCAAGCCGCTCGCCGCCGTCCACACCGCCACCCCGGTCCGGGCCGTCACCCGTCACGCGGACGGCGTCGAGCTCACCACCGAGGACGGCGAGACCACCCCGTACGACTCCGTCGTCATCGCCACCCACCCCGACCAGGCGCTCCGGCTGCTGGCCGATCCGACCGACGCCGAACGCGCCACGCTCGGCGCCTTCACGTACTCCCGCAACCCCACGCTCCTGCACACCGACACCACGCTGCTGCCCCGCAGCCGGGGGGCCAGGGCCTCCTGGAACTACCTGATGCCCTCCTGCGCCGCCGACGCCGACCGGGTCACCGTCAGCTACGACATGAACCGGCTCCAGCGGCTCGACGCGCCCGAGACCTTCGTCGTCACGCTCAACGGCTCCGACCGGGTCGACGCCGATTCCGTACGGGCCCGGATGGTTTACGAACACCCCGTCTACACCCCGGATTCGGTGGCGGCCCAGGCCCGGCTGCCCGCCCTCTCCGGACCCGTCACCGCCTACGCGGGGGCGTACCACGGCTGGGGATTCCACGAGGACGGCTGCCGGTCGGGGGCCGAGGCCGCGGCGGCTCTGGGGGTGGCGTGGTGAGCGCCCGTGGAAGTGGCGTGGTGAGCGGCCCCGCGCTGTATCCGTGCACGATCACGCACGTACGGACCCGGCCCAGCCGGTACGCGCTGCGGCACCGGACCTACCTGTGGCTCATCGACCCGGACGCCCCGCCCCGGCTGCCGCGCGCCCTGCGGCCCCTGGCCCGGTTCGATGCCCGGGACCACTTCGGCGGCACCGCTCCCACCATCCGGGCCGGGCTGAGCCGGTTCCTGGAAGCCCGTGGCGTGGACCTCGCCGACTCCACCGTCACCATGCTCACCCAGGCCCGGGTCCTCGGCCATGTCTTCAACCCGCTCACCGTCTACTGGTGCCGCCGCCCCGACGGCTCCCCGCTCTGTGTGGTGGCCGAGGTGCACAACACGTACGGCGGACGCCACGGCTATCTGCTCCACCCGGACGGCGAGCACCGGGCCACGACCGGCAAGGAGTTCTACGTCTCGCCGTTCTTCCCCGTCGACGGCGGATACCGGATGCGGCTGCCCGAGCCCGGCGAGCGGCTCGACCTGAGCGTCCATCTGGAGCGTGCGGGCAGCCGTCCGTTCACCGCGACCGTACGGGGCACCCGCCGCCGGGCCACCCCCGGGGCGCTGGCCCGGCTCGCCCTGCGCCACCCCCTCTCCACCGTCGCCGTCTCCCTCGCCATCCGGCTGCACGGCATCCGCCTCTACCTGCGCGGCCTCCCCGTGCAGCCCCGCCCCCCGCACCGCCCACAGGAAGGCATGCAGTGACCGCGCCCACCCACCAGCTGCCGGCAGACCGGACCCCCGAGCCTGCGGGACAGACCGCCGAGCCTGCGGGACAGACCGCCGAGCCTGCGGGACAGACCGCCGACGCCGCGGGGCATGTCCCCGCGCCCAGGGGCCACGCCCCCGCACCGGCCGCGCAGCACACCCCCGCACGCTGGCCCGACATCGTCGCCCCGCCCCGCGCCTCCCGCGCCCGGACCGCCGTCGCCGAACGCATCGTCCGCCACGCGCTCGCCGGGCTCCCCCTGCGCGCCCGGCTCGCGGGCGGGGAGGACATCGGCCTCGGCGGACCGCTCATGGACATCCGCGACCCCGACGCCTTCTTCCGGCGCATCGGCGTCAGCGGACTCATCGGCTTCGGCGAGTCCTACATGGCCGGCGAGTGGGACGCCCCCGACCTCGTCGCCGTCCTCACCGTCCTCGCCGACAACGCCGCCGCCCTCGTCCCCGCCCCGCTCCAACGGCTGCGCTCCCTCTGGGCGTTGCGCAAACCCGCCGCCCAGCTCAACACCCCCGAGGGCTCCCGGGAGAACATCAGCCACCACTACGACCTCTCCAACGAACTCTTCGCCCTCTTCCTGGACGAGACGCTCTCCTACTCCTCCGCCGTCTTCCGCGGCTTCCCCGCCGAACAGGCCCTGCTCCCCGCCGCCCAGCACCGCAAGATCGACCGGCTGCTGGACGCCGCCGGGGTCGCGGAGGGGACCCGGCTCCTGGAGATCGGCACCGGCTGGGGCGAGCTCGCCGTCCGGGCCGCCGCCCGTGGCGCCCACGTCACCACCGTCACCCTCTCCGCCGAACAGCGCGAACTGGCCCGTACACGCATCCGCGAGGCCGGGTTCGAGGACCGGGTCGAAGTCCTGCTCCACGACTACCGGCAGGTCACCGGGGAGTACGACGCGATCGTCAGCGTCGAGATGATCGAGGCGGTCGGTGAGGAGTTCTGGCCGGTCTACTTCGAGACCCTGGACCGGCTGCTCGCCCCCGGCGGCCGGGTCGCCCTCCAGGCCATCACCATGCCGGACGACCGGCTGCGGGCCAGCCGTGCCACGTACACCTGGATCCACAAGTACATCTTCCCGGGCGGACTGCTGCCCTCCACCGAGGCGATCGAGCGGGTCACCACCGAGCACACCCGCCTGCGGACCGCCCAGCGCATCGGCTACGGCGCGCACTACGCCGAGACGCTCCGCCTCTGGCGCGAACGGTTCACGGAACGTTCCGCCGAGGTCGACGCCCTCGGCTTCGACGCCGTCTTCCGCCGTATGTGGACCTTCTACCTGGCCTACTCGGAAGCGGGCTTCCGCTCCGGCTACCTCGATGTGCAGCAACTGCTCCTGACCCGCGAGCCGATCTCCGAGGAGACCCCGTGACCAGCACCGCCACCAGGCCTTCCGCGAAGCCCCCCGCCCGGCGCACCCCCACCGGCGCGGCCCAGCGGCTGGAACCCGTGGCCGAGCGGCTGCTCGGCGGCGCGCTGCCCGTTCGCGTACGGATGTGGGACGGCAGCGAGGCGGGGCCCGAGGACGCGCCCACGGTTCATGTACGTTCCCGGCGCGCCCTGCGCCGACTGCTCTGGGAGCCGGGTGAGCTCGGCCTCGCCGAGGCGTACATCACGGGGGACATCGACCTCGCGGAAGACCGGGGCCAGGACCTCGGCGACGGGCTGCGCGCCCTGCGCCGCGCGATGAGCGAACGCGGCCTCGCCCCGCCCGCGCCCTCGCTCGCCGACCGGCTCAGAGCCGCGGGCACCGCCCTGCGCCTGGGCGCCGTGGGACCCCGGCCACCGGTCCCGGCCGCCCGGGCCGGGCTGCGCGGGGCGCTGCACAGCAAGGCCCGGGACCGGGCGGCGATCAGCCACCACTACGACCTGTCCAACGCCTTCTACGCGCTGCTCCTGGACGAGACGATGGCGTACTCCTGCGGCTACTGGACCAGCGACGCCCCCGGTTACGGCCCCGCCGACGCGCAGCGCGACAAGCTGGAGCTGATCTGCCGCAAGCTCGGACTGCGGCCCGGCGCACGGCTGCTGGACATCGGCTGCGGCTGGGGCTCGCTGACCCTCCACGCGGCCGAGCGCCACAGTGTCCGGGTCACCGCCGTCACGCTCGCCGCCGAACAGGCCGCGTACGTACGGGAACAGGTCGCGGCACGCGGTCTGGAGGAGCTGGTGGAGGTCCTGAACATCGACTACCGGGACCTCGCGGAGAGGCCCGAGACCCGGGGCGCGTACGACGCCGTCTCCACCATCGAGATGGGCGAGCACGTCGGGGACGCCGAGTACCCGGCCTTCACCCGGATTCTGCACGGCTCCGTGCGGCCCCAGGGGCGGGTGCTGGTCCAGCAGATGTCGCGCGGCGCCCACGCCCCGGGCGGCGGGGCGTTCATCGAGTCGTACATCGCCCCCGACATGCACATGCGGCCGGTCGGGGAGACCGTCGGGCTGCTGGAGGGAGCGGGCCTCGAAGTGCGGGACGTCGAGGCCCTGCGCGAGCACTACGTCCTGACCGTGGACGCCTGGCGGCGGACGCTGGAGGAGCGCTGGGCGGAGTTCGTCGCGCTGGTGGGGGAGGAGACCGCGCGCGTCTGGCGGCTCTACCTCGTCGGTGGCGCCCTCGCGTTCGAGGAGCGGCGGATGGGCGTCGACCAGATCCTGTGCGTACGACCCGACCGGGCGGGGAAGGCCGCGATGCCGACGACACGGCGTGACTGGTACGGAGCGGACCGGTGAGCGGCTTCGCCTGGGGCGCGTTCGCGAACGGGCTCGTGTACGCGGCCGGTGCCGCCCTCGCCGTCATGCTGGTCACCTTCGCCATCGCCCTGAAGAAGGGCGTCCACCGCATCGTCGATGTCGCCTGGGGCATCGGCTTCGCCGCCGTCGCCCTCGTCTCGTACGGCCTCTCGGCCGGTGACGGGGACTCCACGCGGCGCCTGGTGGTGACCGTGCTGACCGTGGTCTGGGGGCTGCGGCTTGCCGTCCACATCGGGCGGCGCGGGCGCGGCCACGGCGAGGACCCGCGCTACGAGAAGATGCTCGCCAAGGCCCCCGGCCACCCCCACCTCTACGCCCTGCGCAAGGTCTACCTCCTCCAGGGCGCCCTGGTCTGGCTGGTCTCGCTGCCGGTGCAGGCCGCGCAGTATCTGACCGGGCCGGTGGCGTGGTGGGCCTGGGCGGGGGCGGTCCTGTGGGCGGCCGGGCTCGCCTTCGAGGCGATCGGGGACCACCAGCTCGCCCGGTTCAAGGCCGACCCGGCGAACAAGGGGAAGATCATGGACCGGGGGCTCTGGTCCTGGACCCGGCACCCGAACTACTTCGGTGACTTCCTCGTCTGGTGGGGGCTGTTCCTCTTCGTCTGCCAGGCGCCCGGCGCCGCCGCCGCGACCGTCGTCGCCCCGCTGGTCATGAGCTTCCTGCTGACCAAAGGGAGCGGGGCCGCCCTGCTGGAACGCCATATGGCCGACCGCCCGGGGTACGCCGCGTACCAGGCCCGGACCAGCGGGTTCTTTCCCCGGCCGCCGAGGCGCGGCTGAGATCCGGTGAGGGCCTGTACGGGGGAGCGCGTACAGGCCCTCACTCCAGCCCGCGCGCCCGCGCGAACCGTGCCCGTGCCTCGCCCAGGTCCACCACCGGCTCCGGGTAGTCCAGCCCCCGCACCTTCCAGGGCTCGTGGATCTCGGACGCCTTCAGCTCTGCCAGCTCCGGCACCCACCGCCGTACGTAATCGCCGTTCGGGTCGTAGCGCTTGGCCTGGGTCACCGGGTTGAGCACCCGGTTGGGCCGGGTGTCCGTGCCGGTGCCCGCGACCCACTGCCAGTTGAGCTGGTTGTTGGCGATGTCGCCGTCGACCAGCAGCTCCAGGAAGTGCCGGGCGCCGACCCGCCAGTCCACGTACAGCGTCTTGGTGAGGAAGCTCGCGGCGAGCAGCCGGCCCCGGTTGTGCATCCACCCCTCGTGCGCGAGCTGCCGCATCGCCGCGTCCACCACGGGATATCCGGTGTGCCCGGTCTTCCAGGCGGTGATCTCGTCCTCGTCCGCGCGCCAGTGGTCGTGGCGCGGCCGGTAGTCGGACCAGGAGGCGTCGTGGCGGGCGGCCAGCACCTGGTGGTGGAAGTCGCGCCAGGCCAGCTGCCGGACGAACGCCTCGCCGCCCGGTCCGCCCTTCTCCCGGGCCCGGTCGGCGAGTTCGGCGGCGGAGACCGTACCGAAGTGGAGGTGCGGGGAGAGCCGGGAGGTGGCGTCCCCGGCGAGATCGTCGTGGCCGTCCGCGTAGTCGGCCAGGTCCCCCTTCAGCCAGGACGTCACCAGCTTGCGGCCCGCCTGCTCGCCTCCGGTGGCCAGACCGGGCGAGACGTCCTTGACGTCGTCCCGCGCGGGGAGGTCGTCGGAGGCGGGCTCGCCGTCCGGCAGCCGGACCGAGCGGGGTGCGGTCAGTGTGCCCCGTACCCCCGCCGCCTCCCAACGGCGGAAGTACGGGGTGAACACCGCGAAGTGGTCCTTGCCCGCCGGGACCACCCGGCCCGGAGCGAGCGCGGTGACCACCGCGTCATGGAGGCGCAGTCCGCAGCCGGTGTCCGCCAGGGCGGTACGCAACTGCTCCTCACGCCGTGCCGCGTACCCGCTCACCCCGGCGGCCATGTGCACCGCCCCGGCTCCGGTCTCCTCGACCAGCCGGCGCACCTCCTTCGCCACCTCGCCGGTACGGAGGATCAGCCGGCCGCCCCGTTTCCGTAGCCCCGCGTCCAGGTCTGCCAGGCAGTCGGCGAGGAAGGCGAGCCGGTTGGGGGCGTCGAACCCGGCCCGGTGGACGGCCTCGTCCCGGACGAAGAGCGGGACGACCCGGTCCGCGTCCCGCAGGGCGGAACGCAGCACCGGGTTGTCGTGCAGACGCAGATCGGAGGTGAACAGCACCACCGCGACGTTCATGGAACGCGGGCTCCTTGCAGAGTGGGGGAGTGGAAGGAGAGTGCAGGGGGACGGGGAGAGGGCGAGCGGTCAGGCGGTCGGGAAGTCCATCAGGGCCACCGGGTCGGACGTCGGTTCGGCCGATCCGCCCGCCGGTTCGACCGTGATGCCCATCCCCGTCGCCCGGTCCACGGGCCCGTCCAGCAGGACCGCGTCATCGCTCGCCGAGGGGTTCATCAGACCGGCCGACCGCATGGTGCCCTCGTCGTTGAACCAGATCTGGTACACCTTGCCGCTGGGCGGGGCCGCCATCCCCGAAGCGAGGAACACCGCCCGGTTCTCCTGCCGCGAGACGACGACCGTGCCGCGTGCGCCGCCGGTCAGCTCGCCCGAGCTGGTCCGCGCGTCCGGAGCGGAGAGCACCTGGGCCAGCTGCTCGTTCTGCCGCTGGGCCCGGTCCGCCTCCTGCCGGGCGTCCTGCGCCACCTGGTTCTGCCACACCGCCACCCCGCCGAAGGCGGCCGCCGCCGCGACGCAGGCGGCCAGCGCGTAGGTGGTCCAGCGGCCGGTGCGGCCCCCGCCGCCCGTGCGCCCGGGTCTGCCGTGCGACGGAGCCTCCTGCCGTACGGTCGTGATCTCCCGCAGCACCCTCTCGCGCAGCTCGCGCGGCGGCGTCTCGGCGACGGCGAGGCCGAGCCGGGCGGCGGTGGCCGACAGCTCCCGTACCTCCTGGGCGCAGGCCTCGCAGTCGGCGAGATGGCGCTCGAACTCGCGGCGTTCGGTCTCCGGCAGCGCATGCAGGGCATAGGCCCCGGTCAGCGTGTGCAGTTCGGCCGTGCTCATGCGCTCACCCCCAGGCAGTCGCGCAGCCGGATGAGGCCGTCGCGGAGTCGAGTCTTGATGGTGCCCAGCGGCACGGTGAGGAGTTCCGCCACCTCACGGTAGGTCAGGCCCCGGTAGTAGGCCAGGGTCACGGACTGCCGCTGGAGCTCGGACAGGGTCCGCAGACAGCGGCGTACCTGCTCTCTCTCCAGCCGTGTCTCCACCTGTTCGGAGACCTCGTCGAAGGCGGGGGTGCGGTCCAGGAGCGCCGCCTTGTGCTCCCGCGCCGCCGACGCCTCGGCCGAGCGGACCCGGTCGACGGCCCGGTGGTGGGCGAGGGTCAGCACCCAGTTCATGGCGCTGCCCCGGGAGGCCTGGAAGCGGGGGGCGGTACGCCACACCTCGACCAGGACCTCCTGGGCGACCTCCTCCGACTGGGCCGGATCGCGGAGCACACTGCGTACGAGGCCGAGCACGGGCCCGGAGACCGCGTCGTACACCTGGGCGAACGCGTCCTGGTCCCCCCGCGCGACCCGCACCAGGAGCTCCTGGAGGTCAGGTCCTGGCGAGGGCACCCCGCTGATCTGTACGGCTTCGTTCACGCGGGTTTCCTCCCGGGACGTCATCGGTTCCAGGAGTGATTCGGAGCCGGTGGCCGTGCGGATTGGTCCAATGCCCGCGATCTTTCCAGAACCCGTCCCGCCCGGCCGTGCGACGCAGCGGCGCGGCTCAGCCGCGTGACGCGACCGGCCGGGCCGCCCCCCGGTCCGCCGGCCGCCGGACGGCCCGCAGCGCGAGGAAGACCAGCAGCCCGAGCGGCGAGAGCAGGATCGCGAGGACGAGCAGAGGGCCCATCAGCCAGGGGGAGAACCCGAGCTTCCGGCCCTGGAGGAACATCCACTGGCCGACCAGCAGGTCCCACGCGATCACATGGGCCCAGACGGCCGCGGCACCGTTGGGCAGCGTCATGAGCTCCTGGAAGCCGACGAGGTCCGGACCGGTCACCGCCGCCCAGACCTCCGGGAAGACCGGCACGACGAGGGCGGCGTACAGCACGGCGACCGGCACCGCGGTCAGCGGTGACGAGACGATCCGGGTGGTGACGGACCAGGTGGGAGCGAAGATCATCAGCAGCCAGAACGGGGCGGCCAGATAGAAGGTGATCTGGAAGAGGGTGCCGGTCATGCGGTGAACTCCTTGCTGGGGGAGGGCGGTTCGGACTCCACTCGTACGGGAGTGGGTGCGGGCGGCCGCCGCAGTGCCGCCCCCACCCCGGCGGCCACCGCCACCAGGAGGAGACCTGCGGCGATGAGCGTCACCGCGTCCGGGTGGATCAGGGGCTGACCCCGGAGCGCCTGCCAGGTGGTCAGCGCCACGAGCCCCGTGTATCCGGCCGTCACCACCCGTACGAGACGCAGCCGCAGCCCGGCATCGCGGAGCCGGGTGATCCGGGGCGCGAGCAGCAGCAGGGCGATCAGGAACAGCGGGATCAGCTGGAGCGCGTGCATACCCACGAAGTGCGGGATACGCAGATCGCCGCCGGTCGTGGACCAGCCGGTCAGCGGCATCGAGGGGCCGCCGTCCGGTACGCCGACGGAGTGGGCGCCGATCACGTCGGGGCTCCCCGTGCCGCCGGCCCGCTGCTCCGCGCTGGGCAGCGTCATCAGGAAGCCGATCCCCGCGCCCACCAGCGCGATCAGCACCCCGCCCCGGATCGCCCAGGCGGTGGCCCGGTCCGCGAACCGGGTGCGCAGCAGCAGGATGCCGATGACCAGGGTGCCCGCCCACAGCACGATGACGGTGATCCCCATCGCCATGAACAGGGCCCGGTCGAACGGTGTCTCGACGTTGAAGTGGCTGCGCTTCCCCCGGACGACCTGCACGGTGATGATCGCCATCTCGACGAGGCTCGTGGCGACGACCACGTTCCCCGCCCACCAGCCGGTCCGGCGCCCCCAGGTCGACTGCGCGAGCATCCAGGCCAGGCTCAGGCCGTAGACGGTGAAGGAGACGTAGAACTTGAACGGCTTCGCCCAGATCGGCGCGTCCACCAGGACCCGGTCGTCGGCCACGAGACCCACGGCGGATATGAGGGCCCCGAGGGCCATCACGGCGGAGAAGACGACTAACGGGCGATGCCAGGAACGCCATGACGGCATGGGAAACCCCCTGAGAGTTGCTGTATGGATAGCGACGCTTACCGCTATCTGTTAGGGGCACTATCTATGATGGCGATCTGATCTGGCAAGGGCGGAAAGGCGAACACGCGGTGCGCATAGGTGAATTGAGTCGGAGGTCCGGGGTCCCGGTGCCGACGATCAAGTACTACGTACGGGAAGGGCTGCTGCCCGCCGGAGAGCTGACGAGCCCCAACCAGGCGGACTACGGTCCGGGCCATGAGCGGCGCCTGCGCCTGATCCGGGTCCTGCTGGAGGTGGGCGGACTCTCGCTCGCCGCCATCGGCGAGGTCCTGGAAGCCGCGGACGACCCCGCGCAGCCGGTGTTCAAGGTGCTCGGCTCGGCCTCGGAGGGCGTTCCACCGCTCGGCGACGGCGAGGCCGGGCCGGAGCTGGAGCGGGCCAGGGAGGAGGTGGCCGAGCTGGTGCGGCGGCGCGGCTGGCAGGTCGGTGACGAGGCGACGGCGGGGGAGTCGCTGGCCGGGGTGATCGCTGCCCTGCGCCGGATCGGTCACGGCGACCTGGTGGACCTGATGGACGTCTACGCGGACGCGGCCGAGTCGGTGGCCCATGCCGACCTCGACTACGTGGAGCGGCGGGTGGCCCGCGAGGACCTGGTGGAGAGCGTGGTCGTGGGGACGGTCCTGGGGGAGGTCATGTTCGGCGCCCTGCGCAGGCTCGCCCACGAGGAGGTCTCGTTCCGGCGCTATGTCCTTCCGGGGGGTGGTGCGGAGGCCGGGGGCGAGGGGGGTGTGGGTGGCGTCGCGCCTGCCGGTTCGGAGGCTCCGGAAGCCTGAAGCCGTCGGACGAGAGGGGCTCTGTCACCCCGTCCGCGCACGGACCACGCGCACGGACCACGCGCACGGACCACGCGCACGGGCCACGCGCACGGGCCACGCGCACGGGCCACGCGCACGGGCCACGCGCACGGGCCACGCGCACGGGCCACGCGCACGGGCCACGCACACGGACCCCGTCCACCGGGAGTGCGGTGGGCGGGGTCCTGTCGGTGCGGCTTCCGGGCCGTCCGGTGATCGTGCGCGTGGTCCTGTCGGCGCCCTACGCGGCTGCCGCCGCCCCCGGGCCCTCCTGCTCGCGCTCCACCTGCTCGTTCCACTCGCGCTTGACCGCGCGCCAGGCGTCGTCGTTCTGGCCGAGCCGCCAGTAGCCGGAGATCGACAGCTGCTGGAGCGGGATCTGCCGCTCCACGCGCAGATAGCGGCGGATCTCCTTCACGAAGGCCGCCTCGCCGTGCACGAACGCCTGGACCTCGCCCTCGGGGAAGTCCAGCCCCTTCACCGCGGCGGTCAGCAGCTCGCCGACCGGCCGGTCACCGCGGTGCAGCCAGGTCACGGCCACCCCGTCGGGCGTCACGATCTTCTGCTCCTCGGAGGCGTCCGGCACCTCGACGAACGCGTGCACCAGGGCGCCCGCGGGCATCTGCTCCAGGGACGCGGCGATCGCCGGCAGGGCGCTCTCGTCGCCGACCAGGAGGTGCCAGTCGGCCGAGGCCTGCGGGGCGTAACCGCCGCCGGGGCCGAGGAAGGTCACCTGCTCGCCCACCCGGGCCCGCTGCGCCCAGGGGCCCGCGAGCCCCTCGTCGCCGTGGACGACGAAGTCGACGGCCATCTCCCGGGCGACCGGGTCCCAGGAGCGGATCGTGTACGTCCGCGTGGTGGGCCACAGCTCGCGCGGGTGGCTCTCGCGGATGGCGGCGATGTCGAACGGGTGCGCGTAGTCCGCGCCCTCGGGCGCGAAGCACAGCTTGATGTAGTGGTCGGTGAAGCCGTCCAGGGAGAAGTCGGCGAGCCCTTCACCGCCGAGGACCACCCGCACCATGTGCGGGGTGATCTGCTCGGTGCGCACGACCTGCGCCCCCTGGGCCTTGGGTCCTTGCCGGGCCGGCCGCTCTGCCACGAGGTACTCCCTGGGTTGTGACGTACGGGCGCGCTCGTCGGTGGACGGGTGCGTGCCACGCACGTATCGGCGCACGGGTCCGGACACCCCCGGCCCCGATGACTTAGGTATACCTAAGCTAACACCTCATGCCTGGAGCGTGGTGAGGAGCCGCTTGAGCGCCCCGCCCAGCCCCCACTGGTCCGCAAGCGCTTCCAGGGCGGCCGGGTCGCGCGGCTCGCGCGGCAGCGCCGGGTCGAAGTCGGGCAGCGGCACGTCCTGGGCCACCCGTACGACCTTCGGCGCGACCGCCACATAGTCCCGCGCCTCGTCCAGCCGCTTGCGCTGCGAGGGGGTGAGCTTCGCCTTCGGGTCGTCCACCGCCGCCATGATCCCGGCCAGGTCCCCGTAGGCGTCCAGCAGCTTCGCCGCCGTCTTCTCGCCGATGCCGGGCACGCCCGGGAGCCCGTCGCTCGGGTCGCCGCGCAACAGGGCCAGGTCCACATAGCCCGCGCCGTCCACCCCGTACTTCTCGCGGAGCCACGCCTCGTCGGTCGTCTGGAGCGTGCCGACGCCCTTGAGCGGATAGAGCACCCGCACCCCGCGGGCGTCGTCGACCAGCTGATACAGATCGCGGTCGCCGGTCACGATGTCCACGGGGCCGGTCGCCCGGGCGGTGAGCGTGCCGATCACGTCGTCCGCCTCGTACGACGTGACGCCGATCCGGGCGATACCCAGCGCGGCCAGCACGTCCTCGATGATCGGGACCTGCGGGGACAGCGTGTCGGGGACCTCCTCCTCGTCGGTCTGCCCGGCGGGCGTCTCCACGGCCACCCGGTGCGCCTTGTACGTCGGGATCAGATCCACCCGCCACTGCGGGCGCCAGTCGTTGTCCCAGCAGGCGACCAGATCGTCCGGCCGGTGGTCCTGCACCAGGCGGGCGATGAAGTCGAGGAGTCCGCGGGCGGCGTTGACCGGGGTCCCGTCCGGTGCGCGCACCGAGTCGGGGACGCCGAAATAGGCGCGGAAGTAGAGGGAGGCGGTGTCGAGGAGCATCAGGCGTCGCGTCACGGATCCGATGATGCCCCACGCCACTGACAGTCGCCGTCGATGGCTCCCGGTGACCACCCGCCCGCCCCCGCCGTGAGCTGGATCACTGTTGTGTTTGGTGGGGGTAAGTGCGGGCAGGCGCGCCCCCGGAGTGGACCACGTCGCATTTTCGACCAATGCGGATGCGCGTGCCCTGCGGACCGAATCCGCGCCGCTCCATGGTCTGCCGGCGGGGGTGGCAGACCGTTTTCAGTTCAACGCGTGAGGTGTATGTGTCAAGGCTGCAAGCCGAGAACTTGTACAAAGTGTTCGGCAGACGACCCGATGAAGCCGTGCGGAAGCTGGAGAGCGGCACCGACCGCGACGAGCTCCGCGCCGACGGAACGACCGCAGCGGTGATCGACGCCTCCTTCACGGTGGAGCCGGGCCAGATCTTCGTCGTGATGGGCCTGTCCGGCTCGGGCAAGTCCACGCTGCTGCGGATGCTCAACGGGCTGCTCGAACCCACCGCCGGACGCGTGCTCTTCGACGACCAGGACCTGACCGCCCTGAGCCCCCGCGAGCTGCGCCAGGTGCGCTCCTCCCGGATCAGCATGGTGTTCCAGCACTTCGCGCTCTTCCCGCACCGCAGCGTCCTGGACAACGCCGCGTACGGCCTCGAAGTCCAGGGCGTACCCCGTTCCGAGCGGATCAGGCGGGCCACCGAGGCGCTGGAGCTCACCGGTCTCGCCGGCTGGGAGGACTCCTGGCCCGACGAGCTCTCCGGCGGTATGCAGCAGCGCGTCGGCCTCGCCCGCGCGCTCGCCACCGACGCCGACCTGCTCCTCATGGACGAGTCCTTCAGCGCGCTCGACCCGCTGATCCGGCGCGATATGCAGGACCAGCTCCTAGAGCTCCAGAAGCGGCTGAAGAAGACCATCGTCTTCATCACCCACGACCTCAACGAGGCCATGCGCCTGGGCGACCGGATCGCCGTGATGCGCGACGGGAAGATCGTCCAGCTCGGCTCCGCCGAGGACATCCTCGTCACCCCGGCCAACGACTACGTCGCCTCCTTCACCCAGGACGTCGACCGCTCCCGGGTGCTCACCGCGGGCGCCATCATGGCCGAACCACACACCGTCATGGGCTCCACGACGGACGACGGCAAGGAGCTGCGCACCCCGCAGGACGTGCTCGCGGCGGCCCCCGCCACGGTCACGGAGTCCACGCCGATCATCGAGCTGTTCACCCCCTGCTCGCAGAGCGGGGACCCGGTGGCCGTGACCGACGCCAAGGGCAAGCTCGTCGGCGTCGTCCCCAGCTCCCGGCTGCTCGCCGTGCTGGGCGACCCGATGGCCCCCACCGAGGCGCCGCAGAAGGCCCTGACGGACGGCTCCGCGACGAATGTGAACGCGACCAACGTGAAGAAGGTGGCCGGTGTTTAGGCTCCCTCTCGGCGACGGCGTCGACTCCGCGGTCGACTGGCTCCAGACCCACCTCGCCTGGCTGTTCGACGCGGTCAGCGCCCTCGTCGGCGGCATGTTCGACGGCATAGCCGCCGTCCTCTCCGCCCCCCACCCGCTCCTCTTCGCGGGCATCGTCGCGATCATCGCCTGGTGGCTGCGCGGTCTGCCGGCCGGGCTGCTCGCCTTCGTCGGATTCGCCCTCATCGACTCCGTCGAGCTGTGGGCCGAAGCGATGGACACCCTCACCCTGGTGCTCGTCGCGACCCTCGTCACCCTGGTCATCGCCGTCCCGCTCGGCATCTGGGCCTCCCGGTCCAAGACCGTCAGCGCGGTGATCCGGCCGGTCCTGGACCTCATGCAGACCATGCCCGCCATGGTCTACCTGATCCCCGGCGTCATCTTCTTCGGCGTCGGCGTGGTCCCCGGCATCATCGCCACCATCATCTTCTCGCTGCCCCCGGGCGTCCGGATGACCGAACTGGGCATCCGCCAGGTCGACGGCGAGCTCGTCGAGGCGGCCGAGGCCTTCGGCACCACCTCGCGCAACACGCTGTTCCGCGTGCAGCTGCCGCTCGCGCTGCCCACGATCATGGCGGGCATCAACCAGGTCATCATGCTGGGCCTTTCCATGGTCGTCATCGCGGGCATGGTCGGCGGCGGCGGCCTCGGCGGCTCCGTCTACCGCGCCATCGGCAACATCGACGTCGGTCTCGGCTTCGAGGCGGGCATCTCCATCGTCATCCTCGCCATGTACCTCGACCGGATGACCGGTGCCCTCGGCCGCGAGGTCTCCCCGCTGGGCCGCCGCGCCGCCGCCAAGGCCCAGGCGTCGGCCGAGGGCTGGAAGATCTGGACCTACCGCCCGCAGCCCGTCGTCGCGGTCGCCGGCATCGTCACCCTCGCGCTCGTCGCGGGCGGCATGGGCATCTTCGGGGGCCCCGCCGGCAACACCGCGTCCGGCGCGAGCGCGCGGGTCGGCGACGGTAAGAAGATCTCCATCGGGTACATCCCGTGGGACGAGGGCATCGCCTCCACCTTCCTCTGGAAGGAGATGCTGGAACAGCACGGCTACAAGGTCGACGTCAAGCAGTACGAGGCCGGCTCGCTCTACACCGGTATGGCCAACGGGCAGATCGACTTCCAGACCGACTCCTGGCTCCCGACCACCCACGCCAACTACTGGGAGAAGTACCAGGACGACCTGGAGGACCTCGGCGCCTGGTACGCCCCCACCTCCCTGGAGCTCACGGTCCCCGCGTACATGAAGGACGTCCGGTCGATGGACGACCTCAAGGGGCGGGCCTCCGAGTTCAAGGGCCGGATCGTCGGCATCGAGCCGAGCGCCGGTGAGATGGGCCTGCTCAAGGACAAGCTCCTGCCGGGCTACGGCCTGGACAAGGAGTACAAGCTCATCGACGGCTCCACCCAGTCCATGCTGGCCGAGCTGAAGCGCGCGTACGCCAAGAAGGAACCGATCGTCGTTCCGCTCTGGTCGCCGCACTGGGCGTACAACGAGTACGACCTCACCAAGCTCAAGGACCCCAAGAACCTGTGGGGCGAGGGCGACGGCGTCCACACCCTGGCGCGCAAGGGCTTCTCCGACGAGAACCCCGAGGTCGCCAAGTGGCTCACCGACTTCACGATGAGCGAGAAGCAGCTCACCAGCCTTGAGGCCCAGATCCAGAAGACCGGCTCCGGCAAGGAGCAGGAGGCCGTCCGCATCTGGCTGAAGGCCAACCCGGGCGTCGCCGAGAAGTGGTCACCGGCCCCGGAGGACACCGAGGCCGCCAAGGCCGCTTCGAGCTGACCGCAAAGCCACCCGGCGGACCGGAGAAGCACAGGTGAGGGGTGGGCACCGCCGTCGGGCGGGGCCCACCCCTTCCGGCTGCCCGGGGGCCGTTCACCGGACGTCTTGCGCAACCATGTGCGTAAGGTGCTGGCAGCCGGGAGGATGGCTGAGGCGGGAGGGAGCCGGTTCATGGACGACAAGGACACACCGCGGGTGGGTGCCGCGGTCCGCCGTCGGCGCCGCACCCTGGGCCTCACGCTGGCCGCGGTCGCCGAGCGGAGCGGGCTCTCCGTGCCCTTCCTCAGCCAGATCGAGAACGAGCGCGCCCGCCCCAGCCCCCGCTCCCTCGACCGGGTCGCCGAGGCGCTGGAGACCACCACCTCACGGCTGCGGGCCGCCGCCGACTCGGCGCGCGCGGTCGATGTCGTACGGGGCGAGGAGGGCGACGGCGTACGCCGGGTGGTGCGCGGGCGCCACCAGCTCAGCGCCCTGGAGTTCACCGGAGAACAGGACCTCGGGCGCGAGTTCCAGCACCGCAACGACGAACTGATGTACGTCGTCGAGGGCGCCGCCGAGGTCGAGGCGGAGGGCCAGGCGTACCGGCTGGAGCGCGGCGACACCCTGTTCCTCTCCGGCGGCGTACGGCACCGCTGGCGGGCCACCCTGCCCGGCACCCGGCTGCTGCTCGTCTCGGTCGCGGAGCACATCGACGCGACGTACGACTCGCGCCGCTGAGAGCAGGTCCCATGCGCGTCGTCTCCCTGGTCCCCTCCCTCACCGAGGCCGTCGCCACCACCGCCCCCGGGCTGCTCGTCGGGGTCACCGACTGGTGCACGCACCCCGCCGGTCTCGCCGCCGCCCGGATCGGCGGCACGAAGAACCCGGACGTCCCCGCGATCACCGCTCTCGCGCCCGACCTCGTGATCGCCAACGAGGAGGAGAACCGTGCCCCCGACCTCGCCGCCCTCCGGGAGGCCGGGCTCGATGTGCTCGTCACCGAGATCCGGACCCTGGAGCAGGCCTTCACCGAGCTGGACCGGGTTCTCACCACCGGCTGCGGCCTGCCCCGCCCCCGCTGGCTGGACGAGGCCGAGACCGCCTGGGCCGCGCTCCCCGTACCCTCCGCGAGCCCGCGCCCCGCCGTCGTACCCATCTGGCGCCGCCCCTGGATGGTGCTCGGCCGCGCCACCTTCGCCGGTGACCTGCTGGCCCGCCTCGGGGTGCGCAACGTCTACGCGGACCACGCCGAGCGCTACCCGCGCATCCCGCTCGACGAGCTGAACGCCTCCGGTGCCGAGCTGGTCGTGCTGCCCGACGAGCCCTACCGCTTCACCGCCGACGACGGGCCCGAGGCCTTCCCCCACCTGCCCGCCACCCTCGTCGACGGCCGCCTGCTCACCTGGTACGGGCCGTCGCTGGTGCGGGCGGCACGGGAGCTGCCGTCAGCGCTCCGCTGACCACCCCGCACACGGTCCGCGCCCCCGCCACCGCCCAGGCCGCCACCAGGAACACGTACAGCGCCACAGCCAGCCAGGTCAGGGCCTCCAGACCGGTGTGCCGGGCCAGTCCGGCCGCCCCGGTCACACACGTACCGACGGGGAAGGTGAACGCCCACCACGTCATCGCGAACCCCATACCGTCACGCGTCGCCCTTATGACCATCGCGCCCGCCAATACCAGCCACAGCAGCGCGAACCCCATCACCGGCACCCCATAGAGCACCGCGAACGCGCCGAACGCCGAGGCGTAGGGGCCCGCGACCGCCCCCGGAGCCACGTCGGCCAGCTGGTTGACGGCGGTCGTGGACTGGCCCAGCGGCCCCAGCACCAGAAAGAGCGCCGGGGTCAGCGCGAGCGGCAGCGGCCCGTGGTGGACGAGCCGGGCGAAGACCAGGGGCAGCACCACCAGCGTGGCCAGCAGGGAGAGCCCGAACATCGCGTAACAGGCCAGCAGCAGCGCCTCCCGCCCCTGCCCGGCGGCCACATGGGGCACCAGCAGGGCGCCCTGGGATGCCGAGACCATCGGCGCCACCAGCGGCAGCAGCCAGACCGGCGACGCGGTGCCGGGCGCCGGACGGTGGCGTACGACCATCAGATACGGCACCACGACGGCGGCCACCAGCCCGATCGCCGTCCCCGCGGTGAAGAGCACCACGTCCACCGCGAGCGCCGCCCGTACGCCGACGACGTCCGCGCCCACCGTCAGCGTGGCCCCGCCGACCGCGAGCAGCGCCATCGCCAGGCACCCGTAGAAGGGGGCGACGGCCGGGTCCAGGAGGTGGGCGCGGGCCTGGTCGCGGTGGTGGAGCCAGTGGCCGGCCCGGGCGGTGAGGACGGTGGCGAGCAGGACGGCCGAGAGCGCCCACACCACCGTGCACGCCCCGCGCAGACCGGGCACGTCCACCGGGAGCGCCGCCCCGGCGCTCGCCACGATCGCGGTGCCCATGACGCTCGCGTACCAGTTGGGGCCGATGTGCCGCAGCTTCGGCAGCCGCACGACCGGCCGTGTCTTTGTCCACGAGTCGCGGTGGAGGAGAGGTTCGGCGGTCCGGGTCTGTGGAAAGATGGCCATGCCACGATTCTTCGCGCCGCCACCTCCGCCCACCAGGGACCTCGTTCCTATGAGGTCATAAGCTGGCTTTATGCCCAGCGACGACGATGCGCCCCACATCCCCCTTTCCCACCGGGTCCCCGACCTCGGCGCGCTGGAGCTGCTGCTCGCCGTCGCCCGGCACGGCAGCCTCGGCCGGGCCGCCAAGGACGTCGGCATCACCCAGCCCGCCGCCTCCAGCCGCATCCGCTCCATGGAACGGCAGCTCGGTGTCGCCCTGCTCGACCGCTCCCCGCGCGGCTCCCGGCTGACCGACGCGGGCGCGCTCGTCACCGACTGGGCACGCCGGATCGTGGAGGCCGCCGAATCGTTCGACGCGGGGGCGCAGGCGCTGCGCGACCGGCGGGACTCCCGGCTGCGGGTGGCGGCGAGCATGACGATCGCCGAGTACCTGCTGCCGGGCTGGCTGATCGCCCTGCGCGCGGAGCGCCCGGACACCGCCGTCTCGCTCCTCGTCGGCAACTCGGCGGATGTCGCCCGGCGGCTGGTCACCGGCGAGGCCGACCTGGGGTTCGTCGAGGGCCTGTCGATACCGGAGGGGCTGGACGGCACCGTCATCGCCCATGACCGCCTCGTCGTCGTGGTCGCCCCCAGCCACCCGTGGGCCCGCCGCCGGACCCCGCTGCTCCCGGACGAACTGGCCGCCACCCCGCTGATCCTGCGCGAACACGGCTCCGGCACCCGGCAGGTCCTGGACGCGGCCCTCGCCGTCCACGGCGGTCTGGCCCAGCCCCTGCTGGAGCTCTCCTCCACGACGGCCGTGAAGGGCGCGGCGGAGAGCGGCGCCGGGCCCTGCGTCCTGAGCGAACTGGCCCTCGGCGAGGAGCTGTCCGCCCGCCGCCTGGTCAAGATCCCGGTCGCGGGCGTACGGCTGCGCCGCCAGTTGCGGGCCGTCTGGCCGGCGGGCCACCGCCCTACCGGACCGGCCCGCGATCTGCTCTCCCGCACGGGACGGAACGGGGTGCCAGGTGCTCCGTAACCGCTTCGGACACACGGTGAACGCCGCCTAGAGTGGGGCCATGAGCTTCGCGACGCCGCCCGGCTGGTACCCGGACGCGGGGGCACCCGGCACCGAGCGCTGGTGGGACGGCACGGCGTGGACCGCGCACAGCCGCCCGCTCGCCGCCGCACCCCCCGTACCGCACGCGCCCGCGCAACAGCCGTACGCGCACCAGCCGTTCGGGCCCCCGGCCCCGCCCGCCCGGGGCGGCGGCCGCACGCGGGTCCTGACGATCGCGCTCGCGAGCGTGCTGGTCCTCGGCACGGCCCTCACCGCGGCGATCCTGCTGGGCCCCGACGACAGCGGTACGCGAGCGGCCCCGGGGCCGAACCGCTCCGACCCGGCCTCCACCGCACCGGCCACGGCCTCCACGACCCCCTCGCCCGTCCCGTCCTCCTCGCCCGAAGGCGACCCGGACGACGATCCCGCCGTCCTCGTCGACCAGCTCAACGGGATCACGCTGGCGGTGCCGGACGGCTGGGAGAAGTCGACCAGGGCCTCCGACGCCGTGCCCACCATGCGTACGGCGGTCTCCTACGACTGCCCCGGCTCCGGCGCGTCCTTCTGCTACCGGGGCACCGTCTCCACCCGCACCGCCCAGGCCGGCGAGAGCGACCCCAAGGCGATCGCCGAGGCCGACATCACCACCGCCGCCGACCGGGCCTACGGCGAGGACACCCTCGGCCGCAGCACCCACGGCGGCATCACCTCCCACAAGGTGCTCACCTCGGAGCCGGTGACCGTCGCCGGGCGCACCGGGTACCTGGTGCGCTGGCGGGTCGTCACCGGGAAGGGCCCGGGCGGGACCGTGCAGTCGGTGGCCTTCCCGTCGGCGGCGGGCAGTGAGACCCCGGTGATCGTCCGGTTCGCCTTCGACGCGGGCCGCGCGGAGCTGCCGGTCTCCCTGATGGACACGATCACCCGGTCCATCCGGCCGATCGGGGACAGCGCCACGAGCGGCGGCGTGGGCGCGTCGATCGGCCCCTGAGCCGTTCCGGTCCGGCGCCCGGGGTCAGAGGAAGGTCTTCCCCTCACCCCGGTACGTCGGAACGGTCGCCGTGATCCGGTCGCCCTCGATCAGCCGCAGCGCGTCGAACCGCTCGCACAGCTCACCGGCCTTGGCGTGCCGGAACCAGACCTTGTCACCGATCAGCAGATCGTCGGCGGGGGAGCCCAGCAGCGGCGTCTGGACCTCGCCCGCGCCCTCCTGCGGGTCGTAGCGCAGCCCTTCGGGGAGGTACGGAACCGGGGAGCGGTCCGCCCCGGCGGCCCCCGAGGCCGGGTAGCCGCCGCCGAGCACCGTCACCACGCCCACGCCGGGCCGCCGCACCACGGGCTGGGCGAAGAGGGCCGCCGGGCGGGCGGTGAACGAGGTGTAGTTGTCGAAGAGGCGCGGCACGTACAGCCCCGACCCGGCCGCGATCTCCGTCACCGCGGCCTCGGCCGCCGTGTGCTGCACGCTGCCGGTGCCGCCGCCGTTGACGAACTCCAGCTCCGGCGCGACCGCCCGCACGGCCCGCACCACCTCGGCGCGCCGGGCGACCAGCTCCCTGCGGGCGGTGGCCTGCATCAGCCGGATCGCCCGGGACCGCAGCGGCCGCCCGGCCACCGCGTCCCCGACCCCGGCGACATGACCTTCGTACGCCATCAGCCCCACCAGCCGGAAGCCGGGCCTGCGGGCCACCGAGCGGGCCAGCTCGGCGAGTTGGGCGGGGGAGCGCAGCGGCGAACGCAGCGCCCCGATCCTGATCCGGCCGCCGAGCAGCCGCAGTGAGGTGTCGAGCTCCAGGCAGACCCGGATCTCCTCCTGCCCACCGGCCCGGGAGGCGTCGATCAGCTCCAGCTGGGAGTGGTCGTCCACCATCACCGTCACGGCCGCGGCCAGCTTCGGATCGGCGGCCAGCTCGGCGAAGGCGCCCCGGTCGGCCGACGGATAGGCCAGGAGTACGTCGTCGAATCCGGCCCGCGCCAGCCAGAGCGACTCCGCCAGCGTGTACGACATGATCCCGGCGAACCCGGGGCGCGCGAGCACCCGTTCCAGCAGGGCCCGGCACCGCACGGACTTGCTCGCCACCCGGATCGGCTTCCCGCCCGCCCGGGCCACCAGATCGTCGGCGTTGTCGTCGAAGGCGTCCAGATCGACGATCGCGATCGGGGCGTCGAGATGGGCGGTGGCCCGGTTGTAGCGGGTCCGGTCAGCGGCGCGGGCAGTCATGGCCGCAGCTTGCCAGAGAGCGCTACCCCTGGGTAGGGGACGTTCGGGGCAGATCAGCCGAGGCCGGGCGTCCCGTTCCCCGCCGTGCGCCCGCAGCCCGTAGAGTGACGGGCACGCGAGCACCAACGCGCCTGACGGTGGCGGTGATCCGTGGTCGGTACGGGGACGTGAACCAGGGGGCCGGATGAGTACCGAAGCGCAACGCGCTCCCGTGCCACCCCACCCGACGCCCCCGACCACCCCGACTGCCCCGGCATCTTCGGGAGCCTCTACGGCTCCGACGCCTTCGGGAGCCTCTACGGCTGCGGTACCTTCGGGAGTTTCTGCGGCTGCGGCGCCTTCGCGGCCCCCTGCGGCTCCTGCGCCTGCCCGGCCGACTGTGGCTCCGACTGCCTCCGAGCCTTCCCGGCCGCCTGCTGTACCGGCGGTCCCGCCGCCTTCGCCGCCGCCTGGTGGCGCGCGGGCCCCGCAGGCCCCGGGCGCTTCCTCGGGCTTGGTGGCCCCGCAGGCCTCAGACGCTGTTACCGCCCCGATGTCCCCGCAGGCACCTTCCACCTCGGTGTCCCCCCAGGCCCCGCACGCCTGGCAGGCAC
>NZ_JBHYVE010000030.1:0-45760 GCF_042750035.1 Streptomyces sp. NPDC059452 | reverse complement strand
ACCCGCTGCCCCAGCGGCTCCGCAGGCACTGCCCGCCCGGCAGGCACCTTCCGCCTCCGCTGCTTCGCAGGCCCCGCAGGCACCTTCCGCCCCAGTGGCCCCGCCGGCCCCGCAGGCACCTTCGGCCTCGGCGTCCCCTCAGGCCCCTTCAGCTCGGGTGTCCCCGCAGGCCCGGCGGGCACCTTCCGCCTCCGTCGCACCGCAGGCCCGGCAGGCACCTGCTGCCCCAGTGACTTCGCAGGCCTGGCAGGCACCCGCTGCCCCAGCGGCTCCGCAGGCACTGCCCGCCCGGCAGGCACCTTCCGCCTCCGCTGCTTCGCAGGCCCCGCAGGCACCTTCCGCCCCAGTGTCCCCGCAGGCCCGGCAGGCAACCTCCGCCTCCATCGCACCGCAGGCCCCGCACACACCTGCCACCCCGTTGTCCCCGAGTGCCCGGCAAGCGCCTCCCTCCCCACCCGTACCGGGCACGGTGGACACGGCGGCCAAGCCCGCGGCCCCGCCGTCGTCCGCAGTCCCCGGGGCCGTGGTCCCGCGCGCCGGGGCCACCGACCGGGCGCGCCCCGGCGCGGTCGGTCCTCATGCCACCGGTCCCGCCCCCCGCCCCGCCGACCCGTACCCCTCGCACCCCGGTCCGCCCCCCGCCTTCACCACCCGGCGCAGGGCCGTGGGGGCCGTGGATCTGGGCCCCGTGCCGGGGGCCGTCCCGGTGCCTCCGGGCGCGTACCGGGTGCCGGACCGTTACGGCTACCCCGAGACGCCCGTGGAGACCACCACCCGGCTGCGGCCGGTGCCGCCCCGGCAGCGGTGGCGGGCACCCGTGGCCGCCGCCTGTGTCGTGCTCGGGCTCGGGCTGATCGGCGGCGCGGCCACCGGGGCCTGGCTGACCGGTGACTCCTCCGCCGAGCCCGCCCGGACCCCGTACACCACCGCCCGTACCGTCTGGCACAGCGTCCCCGTGGACTCGCTCTTCCCGCGCACCCTCAAGGGCACCGGAGCCGGTCCCGGCGGTACGAACCGGACCTGGACCCGGCTGGCCGTCGACGCCGACAGCGACTGCTCCACGGGGCTCGACCCGCTGCTGCGCACCACCCTCCGGTCCGTCGGCTGCGAGCGGATGGTGCGCGCCACCTACACGGACTCGACCCGCTCCGCCGTCACCACCGTCGGCATGGTCGTCACCGAGGCCGACGCCGTGGGGATGCAGGCCCTGAGCACCCGGTTCGCCGAACAGCGGCTCGCCGCGCGCAAGGACCTGATGCCGCGTACGTACGCCCCCGAGGGCACCCTCGCCGCCGGGTTCGGCGACCGGCAGCGGGCCAGCTGGACCGTCCGCCCGCTCACCGAGATCCCGGTCGTCGTCTTCGCCGTCTCCGGCTTCGCCGACGCGCGCAGGGTCGCCGAGCCGCAGCCCGCCGAAACGGCGATGGAGGCGGGTGCCACCACGGACGTCGCCCAGGCCGGGCTCGGCCACGAGGCGCAGGGCATCGCGGACCGGGTCGAGCGCGGGGTGCGCAGGACCGTCACCGATCTCACGGAGCCGCCGGAATGACCCGACGACGACCCCACCGCGCCCTCGCCGCGGTCTGCGCCGCCGCCGTCCTCGCGCTCACCCCCGCCGCCCCCGCCCACGCGGACGCCATCCGCGACCAGCAGTGGGCCCTGGCGGCGATGCACACCGACCGGGCCTGGCAGACCACGAAGGGCGCGGGCATCACCGTCGCCGTCCTGGACACCGGGGTCGACGGCTCCCACCCCGACCTGGCGGGCCAGGTCCTCCCCGGCAAGGACCTCATCGGCTTCGGCGCCTCGCGCGGCGACTCCTCCTGGGCCCTCCACGGCACCGCGATGGCCGGGATCATCGCCGGACACGGCAACGGCCCGGGCCGCACCGAGGGCATCCTCGGGATCGCGCCCGAGGTCAAGATCCTCCCCGTCCGGGTGATCCTGGAGTCCAAGGACCCGGCCCGCGCCAAGGCCCGCAAGACCCGGGGCAACGCGCTGGCCCAGGGCATCCGCTGGGCCGCCGACAACGGCGCCGACGTCATCAACCTCTCGCTGGGCGACGACAGCGAGTCCGCCCACCCGGACCCGGGCGAGGACTCAGCCATCCAGTACGCCCTGTCCAAGGGCGTCTCCGTCGTCGCGTCGGCGGGCAACGGCGGCGAGAAGGGGGACCGGATCTCCTACCCCGCCGCCTACCCCGGGGTGATCGCCGTCGCCGCCGTCGACGAGTACGGCACGCACGCCTCCTTCTCCACCCGCCGCTGGTACGCCACCGTCAGCGCCCCCGGCGTCGACATCGTGGTCGCCAACCCGGACGGCCACTACTACATCGAGTGGGGCACCTCGGCCGCCGCCGCCTTCGTCTCCGGCGCCGTCGCCCTGGTCCGCGCGGCCCACCCCGGCCTCCACCCCGCCCAGATCAAGAAGCTCCTCGCCGACACCGCCCGCGACGCCCCCGCCGAGGGCCGCGACGACGCCCGCGGCTACGGCATCGTCGACCCGGCGGAGGCCATCGAGGCGGGCTCCCGGCTGCGCCCCGGCGACCTGAGCGCCCAGGCCGCCGCGGCGGGCCACCGCACGAAGTACTTCGGCCCGGGCCCCACCCCGCCGCCCGCCGAGGACGACCCGGTCAACTGGGCCGCCCCGCTCGCGGGCGGCCTCGGCGCGGCCCTGCTGGCAGCGGCCGTCGTCCTGTGGCGCGGCCGGAACGCCCCCGGCCACCGCTGACCGGACCGCGCGGCCGCCCGAGCCCGCCACCGGACGACCGGTCACCCCCGCCGGACAACCGGTCACCGCGCCGCACGATGACGACGGCGGCCAGGCCCAGGGCCAGCCCGAGCGCGGTCCGGGGGCCGAACGGTTCACCGAACATCAGCGCTCCCCACACGGCCGTGACCGGGGCCATGAGGAACATGAGCGTATTGACCGCGGTGACTCCCGAGCGCCTGAGGATCAGCCAGTACAGCCCGTATCCGCCGAAGGTGGAGAGCACCACCAGCCAGCCGATCGCGACCCAGAACGACGCCTCGGCGGGCGGCCGCGCGGTTCCCGTACCCACGGCGAGCGCCGTGAAGACGACGGTGCTGGTGGCACAGTGCACGGTCAGCGACACCGAGGGCGCGACCCGCGTACGGGAGCGGCCTTCGAGGAACGTGGCCGCCACCAGCGACAGCATCCCGACGAACGGCACCGCGTAGGCCCACCGGGCGACTCCCGGTCCGGCCGAGGCGTCGGCGAGCGTCACGACGGCGACACCGGCCGCCCCCAGAGCCAGCCCCAGCCACTGCCCGCGCGAGACGAACTGATGGAGCAGGGGCCCGGCGAGCGCCCCGGCCACCAGGGGCTGGACCCCGTCGATCAGGGCCGTGGTGCCGGTGGAGACACCGAGCTGGATCGCGTAGTAGACCGTGAGGAGATAGCCGCTCTGCGACAGTGCGCCGATCACGGCCTGCCGCCCCACGTCCCGCACCGTGAGGCCCCGCCACGACGCCCGCGCGAGGGTCACCGCGACGGCGATCAGGACCACGGTCAGCGGGAGGAACCGCCACATCAGGATCGTGACGGCCGACGCACTGCCCGCACCGAGCTTGGCCCCGATGAACCCGGAGCTCCAGCACAGCACGAAGGCGGCCGAGAGAAGGACGTTCACGCCGCACCTCCGGTAAACAGATCGGTATACCCACTCCTTGACTATACAGATCGGTATACTCGGCTTCATGGACGGTACGGAGAAGCCGCGGCGGATCACGATGACGCCCGCCGCGCGACGCGCTCTGGTGGCGGCCGAGAGGCTGTTCTACGAACGGGGCATCCACGCGGTCGGGGTGGACCTGATCGCCGCCGAGGCCGGGGTGACCAAGAAGACGCTCTACGACCGGTTCGGCTCCAAGGAGCAGATCGTCGTGGAGTACCTCGCGCACCGCGACGAGCGCTGGCGGGCCTTCCTCGCCGAGCGCCTCGACGCCGCGCCGCCGGAGCCGGTGGCGCGCGTCCTGGCCGTCTTCGGCGCCTCGCGCGCGTGGTCGTCGGAGAACAGCCCCAAGGGGTGCAGCATGGTCAACGCCCACGCCGAGATCAGCGACCCCGCCCACCCGGCCCACGCGATCATCACCGGGCAGAAGAGGTGGATGCTCGGCCTGTTCACCCGGCTTGCCGGAGGTGTCGCGCCCGAGGGCGCCGAGCGCCTGGCCCGGTCGCTCATGCTGCTCCACGAGGGCGCTCTGGTCGCGCACGGCCTGAATGTCTTCCCCGACCCCTTCACGCACGCCCGCGAAGAGGCGCACGCCCTTCTGACGGCGGGCCGAGGGGGCCGCGCCTGAGGCCCCGGCGTCCAGGCACTACGCTCGTCCCGTGGCGCTCAAGAACATCCCAGACTCCGGTTTCTCCGACGACGACGGCTCGGCCTCTCCCGCCCTGACCAGTGCGCTCGACGCCTGGTCGCGGGACCGGAGCGCCGTCGGCCCGGTCCTCGCGGCGCTCCGCGGGGCCCGGCTCCTGGTCCCCGTCGTCGCTGTTCTCGGTGAGGTGGAGGAGGACGAGAAGGGGCTGCGGCGCGAGAAGACCAGTGACATGGCCGTGCCCACGCTTCAGGCGGGCGACCGGCGTGCCCTGCCCGCCTTCACCTCGACCGACTCGCTGGCCCGCTGGGACCCCGAGGCCCGCCCCGTCGCCGTACCGCTGCACCAGGCCCTCCAGGCCGCCGCGCACGAGAAGGCCGACACCCTGGTGCTGGACCTCGCCGGGCCCGTCGCGTTCGAGCTGAGCGGTCAGGCGCTGCTGGCCCTCGCCGAGAACCGCACCAGCACCGACCCGCTCCAGGACCCCGCGGTGATCGACGCCGTACGGGAAGTGGTGGCCGCCGAACCCGCCGTGCTCCGCGCCCACCTCGGCCCGGGCCGGGCGGACGGCACCCTCGCCCTGGTCCTCGCCCCGGACGCGGTCCCCGCCGAGGCGGCCCGCCGGGTCGCCGAGGCGCTCTCCGGCAGCGAGGCGCTCCGGGCCCGGCTGGTCGGCGGACTGGACCTGGCCCTGCTGCCGGCGGGCGCCACCGCGCCGGGTGAGCCGCTGTTCAGCCGCTGAGCCCGTACACGCGAGAGCCCGCCGCCCCGACGAGGGGGCGGCGGGCTCACGTACGTACGGACAAACCAAGAACCTAGCCGTAGACCGGGCCCGTGTACTTCTCGCCGGGGCCCTGGCCCGGCTCGTCCGGCACCAGCGAGGCCTCGCGGAAGGCGAGCTGGAGCGACTTCAGGCCGTCGCGCAGCGGGGAGGCGTGGAAGGTGCTGATCTCCGTGGTGGAGGCGTCCAGCAGTCCGGCCAGGGCGTGGACCAGCTTGCGGGCCTCGTCCAGGTCCTTGTGGTCCTCGCCCTCCTCGGTGAGGCCGAGCTTCACCGCCGCCGCGCTCATCAGGTTGACGGCGACCGTCACGATCACCTCGACGGCGGGGACCTCCGCGATGTCACGGGCCATGTCGTCGAAGCCGGGGTTGTCACTGCTGGTGGGGGTCGCGTCGCTCATGCCCACACGATAAGGCCAGGCCGGGGCGGCTCCGTCGCCGGGAGCCGGTCGGGAGTCGGTCGGGGGCCGGGTCACGCGCAATTAGCGTGCCCACCACCCGGCTGTTAACATAGGACCACGACCGGCCGGACACCTATGTGCCCGGCCCACAAGTGGAGGCTCCGTTCTCCCACCTGACTGTCCTCGCGGACGGCGGGTCACCGGTCAGGCGGTCCCCATCGTTCCGTACGGACGATGGAGCCGCTCGATGCGCCCCGCGGTTGACCGCGGCGGTGCTCCGGTAGTTCATGGAGCCCCGCCTGTGTCCCGTCCGGGGCTTTTTCTCGTTCCGGCGCGGTTGGTCGACGCTACACACGTAACGCGGCTGTCCGCCAGGCGGTCGCGTGGTGCTACCGAGGAGGATCCATCAGCGCCGAGCCCCGCATCAACGACCGGATTCGCGTTCCCGAGGTCCGACTTGTCGGTCCCAGTGGCGAGCAGGTCGGGATTGTTCCGCTTGCCAAGGCCCTGGAACTCGCACAGGAGTATGACCTCGACCTGGTCGAGGTGGCGGCGACAGCCCGTCCGCCCGTGTGCAAGCTCATGGACTACGGGAAGTTCAAGTACGAGTCGGCCATGAAGGCCCGTGAGGCGCGCAAGAACCAGGCGCACACGGTCATCAAGGAGATGAAGCTCCGGCCGAAGATCGACCCGCACGACTATGACACCAAGAAGGGTCACGTCGTCCGGTTCCTCAAGCAGGGCGACAAGGTCAAGATCACGATCATGTTCCGTGGTCGTGAGCAGTCCCGCCCGGAGCTGGGCTTCCGACTGCTCCAGCGTCTGGCTTCGGACGTGGAGGACCTGGGCTTCATCGAGTCCAACCCGAAGCAGGACGGCCGGAACATGATCATGGTTCTGGGCCCGCACAAGAAGAAGACCGAAGCCATGGCCGAGGCCCGTGAGGCCCAGGCCGCCCGCAAGGCGGGGCGTCAGGGCACGACCGACGCCGCACCTCAGGGCGACACCGCCGAGGCTCCGGCCGCAGCGGCCGAGGCTCCGGCCGACACACCTTCCGAGGCGTGACCTTCGGGGGCTGCCATCCAGGCGCCCCCGGGTCCCCCCGGAATCCCATAGAGATCTGACGCCCCTGCAGTCCGGTGCCCCGCACCGTGAGGGGCGCCACTGACGAGGAGAGAACGGCGCGATGCCGAAGAACAAGACGCACAGCGGTGCCAGCAAGCGCTTCAAGATCACCGGCTCCGGCAAGGTGCTCCGCGAGAGGGCCGGCAAGCGCCACCTGCTCGAGCACAAGTCGTCCAAGAAGACCCGCTCGCTGACCGGCACGGTCGTCGTGGCTCCGGCCGACGCCAAGAAGATCAAGAAGCTTCTCGGCAAGTGAGGTCCGGCCCCCGGACCTTCTCCGGGGGCACGACCTCGATCACACCGGGACCAATTCGTTTCCGGGCCGTGTGAAGACACCCACGGCCCCGCTACAAGGAGTTAACAAGTGGCACGCGTCAAGCGGGCAGTCAACGCCCACAAGAAGCGCCGGGCAATCCTCGAGGCGGCCAAGGGCTACCGCGGGCAGCGCTCGCGCCTGTACCGCAAGGCCAAGGAGCAGGTCACCCACTCCCTGGTCTACAACTACAACGACCGCAAGAAGCGCAAGGGCGACTTCCGTCAGCTGTGGATCCAGCGCATCAACGCCGCTGCCCGTCAGAACGGCATGACGTACAACCGCCTCATCCAGGGTCTGAAGGCCGCCAACATCGAGGTGGACCGCAAGATCCTGGCCGAGCTCGCGGTCAACGACGCCAACGCGTTCGCCGCTCTCGTCGAGGTCGCTCAGAAGGCCCTCCCGAGCGACGTCAACGCCCCGAAGGCCGCCTGATCCAGGCCCCACCTTCCAGGTACGTGAACCGGACCCGCAGGCGCACGCCGTCTGCGGGTCCGGTGCGTTGCCGCTGACCCCCACCGCCGTACGTCCCTTTACCGCGCAGATCCCCACCGCCGTACGCCGCCGTACGCGGACCCCACCGCCGTACGCAGAGCAGAGAGGCCCGCCGCCGACCATGGGCACCCCCGAACTGATCTCCCCGCGCTCCCCGCGCGTCGCCGCCGCCCGCCGGCTGGCCCGCCGCAACTTCCGCGGCAAGGAGCGCAGGTTCATCGCCGAGGGGCCCCAGGCCGTACGCGAGGCCGCCGCCCACCGGGGCGGGGACGGCGAGCCGACCCTCATCGAGCTGTTCGCCACCCCCGAGGCCGCCGACCGGTACGCCGACATCATCGACGCCGCCCACACGGCGGGGGCCCGGGTGCACCTGGCCGGTGACGAGGTCCTGGCCGATGTCTCGCAGACCGTCACCCCGCAGGGCCTGATCGGTGTCTGCCGCTTCCTGGACTCCCCGTTCGCGGAGATCCTGGCCGCCAAGCCCACGCTGGTGGCCGTTCTGGCCAACGTCCGCGATCCCGGGAACGCCGGTACGGTACTGCGCTGCGCGGACGCCGCCGGGGCCGACGCGGTGGTGCTGACCGATGCCTCGGTGGACCTGTACAACCCCAAGTCCGTACGGGCGTCGGTCGGTTCGCTCTTCCATCTGCCCGTGGCCGTCGGCGTTCCCGTCGAGCAGGCCGTGCAGGGGCTCCGGGACGCGGGGGTGCGCATCCTCGCCGCCGACGGGGCCGGGGCCGACGACCTGGACGACGAGCTGGACGCGGGCACCATGGGCGGCCCCACCGCTTGGGTCTTCGGCAACGAGGCCTGGGGGCTGCCCGAGGAGACCCGTGCGCTCGCCGACGCCGTGGTCCGGGTCCCCATCCACGGCAAGGCGGAGAGCCTGAACCTGGCCACCGCCGCCGCCGTCTGCCTCTATGCCTCCGCCCGCGCACAACGCCCGCGCCGCACCCCCGACGCGTAACGGAACGTCTCTCCGACGGCCCGTCACCGATCGGTCCCGGCCATTCCGCTTATCCGCCCACCGGCGCACTCCTGGCGCGCGCCCCCACAGGGTGTCGCCGGTTCGCCACCGACTAGTAGGGTGACGAACTCGGGGGCCCACTGCACCGGTTCGAGAGGTGGGGATACGGGATAATGGCTGTCGGCATGAGCTCGCCGCGACCGGCGCACACCGCCGCCGCGCGCGACGGGGGCGGGGACCCGGGCGTAATTTCGGCCGCCCCGGACACCCCCGGCACCGAAGCCGTTCCGGATCCCGCGGGCCCCGAAGCCGCCCCGGACACCATCGGCACCGCCCATGCGGGTGCCCTCTCCATCGGCATCGATCCCGACGACCTCCCCGACGGGCTCGTCGTCGCCGACGAGAGCGGCCGGGTCATCTGCTTCAACGCCGCCGCCACCCGTATCACCGCCACCCCCGGCGCCGAGGCGATCGGCCGCCCCCTGGAGGCGGCTCTGCCCCTGGAGGACCTCAAGGGCAAGCGCTGGTGGGCGCTGACCGACCCGTACGGCGGGCTCGCCACCCGGGGCGGCCAGCCCGAGCGGAACCTGCTGCTGCCCGGCGGCCGTGAGGTGCTGGTCTCCGCCCGTTACGTACGGGAGCGGCCGACCGGGCCGGTGCGCCGGGTCGTCGTCTCGCTGCGCGGCACCGAGGCCCGCCGGCGTACCGAACGCAGCCACGCCGAGCTGATCGCCACCGTCGCCCACGAGCTGCGCTCCCCGCTGACCTCCGTCAAAGGGTTCACCGCCACCCTGCTCGCCAAGTGGGAGCGGTTCACCGACGACCAGAAGCGGCTGATGCTGGAGACCGTCGACGCGGACGCGGGCCGGGTGACCCGGCTCATCGCCGAGCTGCTCGACATCTCCCGGATCGACTCCGGCCGACTGGAGCTGCGCCGTCAGCCCGTCGACGTCTCCGCCGCCGTGGCCCGGCACATCCAGGCGCTCATCACGGGCGGCCAGGCCCCCGAGCGCTTCCTCGTCCGCACCCGGGGACCGCTGCCCGACCTGTGGGCCGACCCCGACAAGGTCGACCAGGTCCTCGGGAACCTCCTGGAAAACGCGGTGCGCCACGGCGAGGGAACCGTCACCATTGAGATCGCCCCCGCACCCGCGCCGGGTGCGTGCGACGAGATGGGAACGGCTGTCACCGTGAGCGACGAAGGCCCCGGCATCCCCGAGGAGTCGATGGGCCGTGTCTTCACCCGCTTCTGGCGGGGGAGCAAGCGCGGCGGCACGGGCCTGGGCCTCTACATCGTCAAGGGCATCGTCGAGGCCCACGGCGGCACGATCACCGTCGACCGGGGGCCCGGCGGCGGGGCCGAGTTCCGATTTATTCTGCCTGTGAGCATGCCCGCCTACCTGGTGTGAGCAGCCCACGGGCTCCCCGACCGTCCTGCGGCCTTTAGACTCGACCTTTGGCACCTTTGCGTCCTCCAGTCGTCGAGCGGGGTCGCGCCACCAGCCAATCGGAAGCACGGGAAGAGATGTCGGCACCGAACAAGTCGTACGACCCAGTCGAGGTCGAGGCACTGAAACCGGAAGAGATCGAGCGCATGCGGGACGAGGCGTTCGCCGCCTTCGCCGCCGCCGGTGACCTCGACGCGCTCGCCCAGGCGAAGACCGCGCACACCGGAGGTACCTCGCCCCTGTCGCTCGCCAACCGCGAGATCGGCGCCCTGCCCCCGCAGGCCAAGGCCGAGGCGGGCAAGCGCGTGGGCCAGGCCCGCGGCGCCGTCTCCAAGGCGCTGGCCGCCCGCCAGGCCGAGCTGGAGGCCGAGCGCGACGCCCGGGTGCTCGTCGAGGAGGCCGTGGACGTCACACTGCCCTACGACCGCACCCCGCCCGGCGCCCGCCACCCGCTGACGACCATCATGGAGCGCGTTGCGGACGTCTTCGTGGCCATGGGCTACGAGATCGCCGAGGGCCCCGAGGTCGAGGCGGAGTGGTTCAACTTCGACGCCCTGAACTTCGTACCCGACCACCCGGCCCGCCAGATGCAGGACACCTTCTTCGTCCAGGGCACCACGCCCGACGGCAAGGCGACCGAGGGCGACGAGTCCGGGGTCGTGCTGCGTACGCACACCTCGCCCGTCCAGGCCCGCTCGCTCCTGGAGCGCAAGCCGCCCGTCTACGTGGTCTGTCCCGGCCGGGTCTACCGCACCGACGAGCTGGACGCCACGCACACCCCGGTCTTCCACCAGATCGAGCTGCTCGCCGTCGACGAGGGCCTCACCATGGCCGACCTCAAGGGCACCCTGGACCACATGGTCCAGGCGCTCTTCGGGCCGGACATGAAGACCCGGCTGCGGCCGAACTTCTTCCCGTTCACCGAGCCGTCCGCCGAGATGGACATGGTCTGCTACGTCTGCCGCGGCGAGTCCGTCGGCAACCCGGACCGCCCCTGCCGCACCTGCGGCAGCGAGGGCTGGATCGAGCTCGGCGGCTGCGGCATGGTCAACCCCAAGGTGCTCACCGCCTGCGGTGTGGACCCCAAGAAGTACAGCGGATTCGCCTTCGGGTTCGGCATCGAACGGATGCTGATGTTCCGCCACAACGTCGAAGACATGCGAGACATGGTCGAGGGTGACGTCCGGTTCACCCGGCCGTTCGGGATGGAGATCTGATGCGCGTCCCGCTTTCCTGGCTGCGGGAGTACGTCGACCTGCCGGAGACGGAGACCGGCCGTGACGTACAGGCCAAGCTCGTCTCCGTCGGGCTCGAGGTTGAGACCGTCGAGCAGATCGGTGCGGGCCTCAAGGGCCCCCTGGTCGTCGGACAGGTCCTGACCATCGAGGAGCTGGAGGGGTTCAAGAAGCCCATCCGCTTCTGCACGGTCGACGTCGGCTCGGCCAACGGCACCGGCGAGCCGCAGGAGATCGTCTGCGGCGCCCGTAACTTCTCGGTCGGCGACAAGGTCGTCGTGGTCCTCCCGGGCGCGGTCCTGCCCGGCGACTTCGCGATCGCCGCCCGCAAGACGTACGGCAAGACCTCGCACGGCATGATCTGCTCCACCGACGAGCTCGGCATGGGCGACGACGGCACGCACGGCATCATCGTGCTGCCGCCGGAGCACGAGGTCGGAACCGACGCGATCGAGCTGCTCCAGCTCGTCGACGAGGTCCTCGACATCGCCGTCACCCCGGACCGGGGTTACTGCCTGTCGATGCGCGGGGTCGCCCGTGAGACCGCCATCGCGTACGGGCTGCCGCTGCGCGACCCGGCGCTGCTGGACGTGCCCGCGCCGAACGCGTACGGCTACCCGGTCCAGATCTCCGACCCGATCGGCTGCGACCGCTTCACCGCCCGCACCGTCACCGGTCTCCAGCCCGAGGCCCGCTCCCCGATCTGGATGCAGCGCCGCCTCCAGAAGGCCGGGATGCGGCCCATCTCGCTCGCCGTCGACATCACCAACTACGTGATGCTGGAGCTCGGCCAGCCGCTGCACGCCTACGACCGCACCCGGGTCGAGGGCCCCATCGGTGTGCGCCGCGCCACCCAGGGTGAGAAGCTCACCACGCTGGACGGCACCGTCCGCGTGCTGGACGCCGAGGACCTGGTCATCACCGACAACCGCGGGCCGATCGGCCTCGCGGGCGTCATGGGCGGCGCCAACACCGAGATCGCCGACGCGGACGGCGAGAACGCGCTCACCACCGAGGTCGTCATCGAGGCCGCGCACTTCGACGCGATCTCCATCGCCCGCACCGCGCGCCGCCACAAGCTGTCCTCCGAGGCGTCCAAGCGCTTCGAGCGCGGCGTGGACCCGCAGGCCGCCGCCGCTGCCGCGCAGCGCACGGTGGACCTGCTGGTCCTCCTCGCGGGCGGCACCGCCGAGGCCGGGGTCACCGAGATCACCTCGCCCCACGCCCCGCGCACCATCGCCATGCCCGCCGACCACCCCGACCGGGTGGCCGGTGTGGCGTACGGGCGCGAGACCGTCGTCCGCCGCCTCCAGGAGGTCGGCTGCGACGTCTACGGGCAGGACGAGCTGATCGTCACCGTCCCGTCCTGGCGGCCCGACCTCAACGAGCCGAACGACCTGGCCGAAGAGGTCATCCGCCTTGAGGGCTACGAGAACCTGCCCTCCACCCTGCCGACGCCCCCCTCCGGCCGGGGTCTCACCGACCGGCAGCGGCTGCACCGCCGTATCGGCCGGGTGCTGGCCGGAGCCGGGTACGTCGAGGCGCTGAGCTACCCGTTCATCGGTGACGCCGCCCTGGACCAGCTCGGCCTGGACGAGGACGATGAGCGCCGCCGTACGGTCAAGCTCGTCAACCCGCTCTCCGACGAGGAGCCGGCGCTGCGCACCACGCTGCTGCCGGGCCTCCTCGGCGCACTGCGGCGCAACGACGGCCGGGGCAGCCACGACCTGGCCCTCTTCGAGACCGGCCTGGTCTTCCGGCCCACGGGACAGGAGACGGCGGCCGTCCGGCTGCCCGTCGACCGCCGTCCCACCGACGAGGAGATCGCCGGTCTCGACGCTGCCCTCCCGCGTCAGCCGCGCCGCGCCGCCGTCGTCCTCGCGGGCGCCCGCGAGCAGTCCGGCTGGTGGGGCAAGGGCACCCCGGCGACCTGGGCGGACGCCGTCGAGGCGGCCCGCTCGATCGCCGCGGAGGCCGGTGTCGAGGTCATCGTCCGCGCCGACCAGCACGCCCCCTGGCACCCGGGCCGCTGCGCCGCGCTGTACGTCACCGTGAACGGCGAGGAGACCCTCTTCGGACATGCGGGCGAACTCCACCCGCGCGTCATCAAGGCGCTCCACCTGCCCGAGCGGACCTGCGCCGCCGAGGTCGAGCTCGACGTCCTGGAACAGGCCGTCGACGGAGCGCTCCAGGCGCCCAGGATCTCCACCTTCCCGGTGGCGACCCAGGACGTCGCCCTCGTCGTCGCCGGGGACGTCCCGGCCGCCGACGTGGAGCGGGCGCTGCGCGAGGGCGCGGGTGAACTCCTCGAATCGCTGCGGCTGTTCGACGTCTTCACCGGCGAGCAGATCGGCGGGGGCAACAAGTCCCTGGCGTACGCGCTGCGCTTCCGCGCCGCCGACCGCACGCTGACCGTGGACGAGGCCTCGGCCGCCCGCGACAGCGCGGTGGCCCTGGCCGCCGAGCGCACGGGCGCGGTGCTGCGCGGGGCATAGCACGCAGGCGCGACAGCGTCGAGAAGGGGCGTATCCGGCCACCGGACACGCCCCTTCTTCTGTCTCGCCGGGCGGCTGCGGGGACCGCACGCGGACCGGGACACGGAACCGGGAGGAAGCGCGGTTCCGGCCCCCGACCCGCAGCCACCCTCCTTCACCGTTGGGCAGTGGGTCGTGCGATCCGGCGCCGTCCGCACGGCCACGGAGTGTCGGGCAGGCCGGCGGTGCGGACGGCGCGGGTGCGGGTCGTCAACCGTTACGAGGGGGAGCCGACGACCCGGCCGCCTCTTGCGAGGAGCCCATTCAACCGAGCCCCGCCCCGGCTCGGCAGAGTGCACAGCAGGAGGGTTCGGGCATTCCGTTCACACCCCGTGTGAATCGTGCTCCACTAGGCTCATTGCGACACGCACTGGGGGGACGATGGAGCCTAATGTCCTGCTCGAATCCCTGATCGACGAGGCCGGGATGTCCCGGGCGGGGCTCGCCGGTCACGTCAACCGGGCGGGCCGGGCCAGAGGCCTGAGCCTGCGGTACGAACATACGGCGGTCTCCCGCTGGCTCAAGGGCCAGCGCCCGCGCGGCCAGGTGCCGGACCTGATCTGCGAGGTGCTGGGCGGACGGCTGGGACGCCCGGTCGCCCTCGACGACATCGGCATGGGCATCTCCGGCGGTCACGGCACCGGGACGGCACCCCACAGCGGCTCCCTCTCCGGCTTCGTCGACCGGGCCACCGCACTGTGGCGCTCGGACGAACAGCAGCGCCCCGACCTGGCCGCCGTTCCCGCCGTCACCGGGACCACGGCCGTGATGCCGGTCTGGGAGTGGGAGAACCCGCCCGAGGACACCGATGTCTCCCGCCCCGGCCCCGGCCGGGTCAGCGCGGCCGACATAGAGACGCTCCGGGCCGCGCGCGACCACTACGAGCAGATGTACCGCAAGGCGGGCGGCATCGCGACCAGACCCCGGATCGTCCGCTTCCTCAACGCCGAGGCCGCGCCCCTGCTGCGCGGCGGCCACAGCGACGCGCTCGGCCGCCGGCTCCACCGGGCGACGGCCGCCCTGGTGGCGGTGGCCGGTATCTGCGCGTACGACTCCGACGCCCACGGCCTGGCCCAGCGCTACTTCCACCAGGCGCTGCGGCTTGCCAAGTCCAGCGGTGACCGGGCGCTCGGCGGCTATGTGATCGCCCTGCTGACCACCCAGTCCCTCTTCCTCGGCGACCACCGCCGCTCCATCGCCTTCGCCGAGGCCGCGCTGCGGGCCGCCGGGGACCACATCACCCCGGCGCTCGCCGCCGATCTGCACGCCATGCAGGCCAAGGCGTACGCCCACCTCGGCGACGCGGCGGGCGCCCGCGCCTGCATCGGACGGGCCGAGGCCCAGGCGGGCCGCATCCGCACCGGGCGGGAGCCGGACGAGACCGGGTACGTCCAGCCGGGGCTGGTCGACGTCCAGGTGGCGGAGGCGCTGCTCAGCCTCGGGGATCTGCCCGCAGCACGGGAGCACGCGGCCTCCGCGGTGCGCGCCCCGGCGCACGACCGGGGGCGCGTGCACCGCCTGGCGATGCTCAGCCATATCGAGCTGCTCCAGGGCGAGCCGGACCGGGCGGCCGGTACGGCGGCCGAAATGGCCGAGCGGGCCCGGGGCATGGAGTCCCAGCGGCTGCGCGACCGGCTGCGTCAGGTGCGCAAGGAGCTGGCGGCGAGCGGCTGCGCCGACGCCGTACAGACGGCCGATGTGATCGGTGGGGCGCTCCGCGTGCCTCTGTGAGCTCCGCCGCGCACCCGCCGTTCGTTCCCCCGCACGACCGACCCTGCTGACATGTTGCCCCCAACATGTCGAAAGGCGGCAGAACTGTGCAGTGGACGAACTTAAGCGAACAGAATGTGTATCAGAACCGTTGGTTCCGGGTGAACCTGGCGGATGTGGAGCTGCCCGACGGCAGCCGTCTCGACCACTACGTCATCCGGCTGCGGCCGGTCGCGGCGGCCACCGTCGTCAACGCGGCGGACGAGGTGCTGCTGCTCTGGCGCCACCGGTTCATCACCGACAGCTGGGGGTGGGAGCTGGCCGCGGGCGTCGTCGAGGACGGCGAGGACATCGCGGCGGCGGCGGCCCGCGAGATGGAGGAGGAGACCGGCTGGCGCCCCGGCCCGCTGCGCCCGCTGCTCACCGTGGAGCCCGCCAACGGCCTCACCGACGCCCGCCACCACCTCTACTGGGCAGAAGAGGCGCGGTACACGGGCCCTCCGCAGGACGCCTTCGAGTCCTCGCGCCGTGAGTGGATACCGCTGAAGCTGATCCCGGACATGATCGCCCGGGGCGAGGTGCCCGCGGCCAACATGGCGGCGGCGCTGCTGATGCTGCACCACCTGCGGCTCTGAACGGTTCCGTACGCACGAGGAGCCGGCCCCCGGGGTCTTCCGGGGGCCGGCTCCTCAAGGGGAACAGTCAGGCGTACGGGTAGAAGCCCGAGCCCGTCTTGCGGCCGAGGCGGCCCGCGTCGACCATGCGCTGGAGCAGCGGGGGAGCGGCGTACAGCGGTTCCTTGTACTCCGCGTACATCGAGTCCGCGACCGAGGCCACGGTGTCCAGGCCGATCAGGTCCGCGAGCTTCAGCGGGCCCATCGGGTGGGCGCAGCCCATCTCCATGCCGTTGTCGATGTCCTCGCGGCTCGCGATGCCCGATTCGAACATCCGGATCGCGGAGAGCAGGTACGGGATCAGCAGCGCGTTCACGACGAAGCCGGACCGGTCCTGGGCACGGATCGGGTGCTTGCCGAGCACGTCCTGCACGACGGCCTCGGCCCGCTTGATCGTCTCGTCCGACGTGGTCAGCGCCGGGATCAGCTCGACCAGCTTCTGGACGGGCGCCGGGTTGAAGAAGTGGATGCCGATGACCCGGTCCGGGCGCGAGGTCGCCACGGCCAGCTTCACCAGCGGGATGGAGGAGGTGTTGGAGGCCAGGATCGCGTCCTGCCGGACCACGACCTGGTCCAGGACCTGGAAGATCTCCGTCTTGACCTGCTCGTTCTCCACGACGGCCTCGATGACGAGATCGCGGTCGGCGAACTCCCCGAGGTCGGTGGTGAAGCTCAGGCGGCCGAGGGTCTCGTCCCGCTCCCGCTCGGTGATCTTGCCGCGTTCGGCGGCCTTCGAGAGGGAGTTGTGCAGCCGGGTGCGGCCGATCTCCAGCGCCTCGCCGGTGGTCTCGGCGACTTTCACTTCGAGGCCGCTGCGCGCGCACACCTCCGCGATACCTGCGCCCATCTGGCCACAGCCCACCACCCCGACGCGTGCAATGTCGGCCATAGAGTCCGTCACCTCGTGCCTTTCGCTGTTCTCCGTATCGCAGGGTCCCGTGTGATTCCGGTGCCCGCCTCGACCCCACGACGTTACTCCGCGATCCCACCCCGGTGACCTGCGGGTCATCCGGCTACGGAAGGGCATGATCCTGTTACGTACAGCGATGGGGGTTGTGGTCGACGTGAAGGGACGGGTGTGGCGGATGCGACGCAGAGGGATGACCCGGAGATCGCTCGTGGCGAGCGCGGCCGGGCTGGTGGCGGCGATGGGGACGGGCGGTGACGCGGCGGCCGCGCGGACGGCCCGGTCCGTACGGGGAGGGGCGGGCGGTGAGTCCGTACGAAACGGTGGCGACGAGTCGGTACGGGGAGGGGGCGGCGGCGAGGACCGTTTCGCGCGGGGCGAGATGCGCGGTGTGTGGGTCGCCTCGGTGGCCAACCTGGACTGGCCCTCCCGGCCCGGTCTGACGGCGGCCGCCCAGCGGGCCGAGCTGATCGCCCACCTGGACCGGGCCGTCGGACTGCGGCTCAACGCGGTGGTGCTCCAGGTCCGGCCGACGGCGGACGCCCTGTGGCCCTCCCCGTACGAACCGTGGGCCGACTGCCTGACCGGGGTCCAGGGCAAGGACCCGGGCTGGGACCCGCTCGCCACCGCCGTCCGCGAGGCGCACGACCGGGGGCTCGAACTGCACGCCTGGTTCAACCCGTACCGGGTGGCGAACCACACGGACCCCGCCCGCCTCGCCGCCTCCCACCCGGCCCGGCTGCACCCGGAGTGGGTCCTGCCGTACGGCGGGAAGCTCTATTACAACCCGGGGCTGCCGGAGGTCCGCCGCTTCGTCCAGGACGCGATGCTGGACGCCGTGCGCCGCTACGCGATCGACGCGGTGCACTGGGACGACTACTTCTACCCGTATCCGGTGGCGGGCCAGGTGTTCGAGGACGACGCGGCCTACGCCCGGTACGGCTCCGGCTTCCCGGACCGGGCCGCCTGGCGCCGGGACAACGTGGACCGGCTGGTGCGCGAGATGGGCGAGCGGATCCGGGAGACCCGGCAGGGCGTCCGCTTCGGGATCAGCCCCTTCGCCGTCTGGCGGAACGCGGCGACCGACCCGCTGGGCTCCGACACCCGGGCGGGCGTCGAGACCTACGACGACCTGCACGCCGACACCCGTAAATGGGTCAAGGAGGGGTGGATCGACTACATCTGCCCGCAGATCTACTGGCACATCGGCCAGTCGGCCGCCGACTACGCCAAGGTCCTCGCCTGGTGGAACGCGACCGTACGGGGCACGGGCGTGTGCCTGTACGTGGGGGAGGCGCTGTACAAGGCGGGTGACCCGGCCCAGCCCGCCGCCTGGCAGGACCCGGCGGAGCTCTCCCGCCACCTCACCCTCGCCCGGGACCACGAGGAGGCGGCCGGACACGTCTTCTTCTCCGCCAAGCACGTGGCGGCCGACCGGATCGGCGCGATGGCCCGGGTGGTCGCCGACCACTACCAGGACCGGGCCCGCGCGCCGCGCTGAGAGGGCGGGAGCAGCCACCACCGGGGCCGGGGCCGCTCGGACCCCGGCCCCGGTGGTGGTGGCTGCTCTTGCTACTGCGGTGGCCGGTCCCTGGGCGCCTCGATGTGCTGGACGACGCTGTCGGGGCCGGGGGACATCAGATGTTCGTGGCCGTCGGGGAAGCGGAGCCGGTACGGAGGGGCGCCCCCGTCCCCGAGTACTTCGATGATCTCGGCGACCCGGTCGTGCTGTCCCACGGTCCTGCCGTGCATCAGCAGCCGGTCGCCCGCGTGTGCCTCCATGGGGGTGACCTCCTCACGGGGTGGGCGGTCCGCGTGTCCGCGTGTCCGTACAGCCAAGTCTATGACCGTACGGGCCCGGTTTCCCCTGCTGGACGCCGGGCCGCCCGCCCCCGCCGCCCCGTCCGCTGGGTGGCGGCGATACAGACCAGCACCGCGACCGCCGCGAGCGGAGCCGCCGCCGACACCTCCTCGCCGAGCAGCAGGAAGGACCAGGCCAGCGTGAGGAGCGGCTGCGCGAGCTGGAGCTGACTGGCCCGGGGGACACCGATCCCGGCCATGCCCCGGTACCAGACGTACAGCCCGAAGAAGGTCGACCCGGCGGCCACCCAGACCAGGCCGAGGACACCGTGCGCGGTGAGGTGGACCGGCTCCAGCGGCAGGGCCACCGCGCTGCCCGCCACCGCGAACGGCAGGCAGAGGATCAGCGCCCAGCCGATCACCTGCCACCCCGGCATCACCCGGGCCAGCCTGCCGCCCTCGGTGTACCCGGCCGCGCACACCAGCAGCGCGCCGAACAGATAGAGATCGCCCGAGGTCAGGACCCCGCCGCTCTGCCGCACGGTGAAGCCGATGACGACGGCCGCCCCGGCGAGGGCCGCGATCCAGAACGTACGGGAAGGGCGCTCCCCGGTACGCAGCGACCCCAGCACGGCGGTCGTCAGCGGCAGCAGCCCCACGACCACGGCGGCGTGCGAGGTGGTGGAGGTCTGCAGGGCCAGCGTCGTGAGCAGCGGGAACCCCACCACCACCCCGCCCGCCACCACCGCGAGCCCGCCCCAGTGGCGGCGGTCGGGCACCGGGGCCCGGACGGCCAGCAGGAAGCAGCCCGCGATCAGGGCGGCGAGCGTGGACCGCAGGGCGACGAGGGACCAGGGGCCGAAGCTCTCCAGGCCCCAGGCGGTGGAGGGGAAGGTCAGCGAGAACGCCACGACGCCGAGCGCGGCGAGGAGCGTGCCACGGCGGGCGGGGGCCTTCGCGGGGTGCTGCGGCGCGCCCGGGGCCGAGGCGGGGGCCGGGTCCGGGGCCATGACCTGGGTCGGCGCCGAGGCTGCGGCCGGCGGCGGGGAGGTCTCCGTACCGATGGTGACCGCTATCGTCCCCGATGCGGTAGCGCTATCCTGTGCTCTCATGCAAGAGCGTAGCAGTGTGGCAGAGCTGGTCACTTCCCTCCGTTCCGAGCTCAACCGCTACTCACCCGGTGGAAAGCTGCCGTCCAGCCGGGCGCTCGTCGAACGGTTCCGGGTCAGCCCGGTCACCGTCTCCCGGGCCATCGCGCAGCTCGCCGCCGAAGGGCTCGTCACCACCCGCCCTGGCTCCGGCGCCTTCCGGGCCGAGCCGCGTGCCGAGCTGCCCGCCCCCGGCGACACGTCCTGGCAGGAGGTGTCCCTCAGCGGGGACGGCGGACCCGAGGCCGTGCCCCGTACGGTCGACGCCTCCGGGGTCCTGGCCACTCTCGCCGCACCCCCGCCCGGCACCATCGAGTTCAACGGCGGCTACCTCCACGCCGACCTCCAGCCCGAGCGGGCCCTGGCCGCCGCACTGGCCCGGGCGGGCCGCCGCCCGGGCGCCTGGGGCCGCCCGCCCACGGACGGGCTGCCCGAACTGCGGTCCTGGTTCGCCCGCGAGATCGGCCCCGCCGTCTCCGGCACCGACGTCCTGATCACCGCGGGCGGCCAGAGCGCCCTGGCCACCGCCCTGCGCGCCCTCGCCCCGCCCGGCGCCCCGGTCCTCGTGGAGTCGCCCACCTACCCAGGCATGCTCGCGGTCGCCCGCGCCACGGGGCTGCGCCCGGTCCCGGTCCCGATGGATGGCGACGGCGTACGCCCGGACCTGCTCGCCGACGCCTTCCGTGCCACCGGGGCCCGGGTCTTCGTCACCCAGCCGCTCTTCCAGAACCCCACCGGAGCCACCCTCGCCCCCGCCCGCCGCCCCGAGGTGCTGGCGATCGCGCGGGCGGCCGGGGCGTTCGTCATCGAGGACGACTTCGCCCGGCGGCTCGCCCATGAGGACGCCGGACCGCTCCCGCCGCCGCTGGCCGCCGAGGACCCGGACGGGGTGGTCGTCCACGTCTGCTCCCTCACCAAGATCACCTCACCCAGCCTCCGGGTCGGTGCGCTGGCCGCCCGGGGCCCGGTCCTCGAACGGCTGCGGGCCATCCAGGTCGTGGACAGCTTCTTCGTACCGAGGCCGCTCCAGGAGGCCGCGCTCGAACTCGTCGGCTCCCCGTCGTGGGGCCGCCACCTGTCCGCGGTCGCGGTGGAGCTGCGGAGCCGCCGTACGGTGATGGCCGCCGCCCTCCGCTGCGAACTGCCCGCCCTCGCGCTGCCCCACGTCCCGGCGGGCGGCGGCAGCCTCTGGGTGCGGATCCCCGCGACCGGCGCGGGCACGGGCCCCGACGAATCCGCCCTCGCCTCCGCCGCCCTGCGCGCCTCGGTCGCCATCGCCCCGGGAAGCCCGTACTTCTGCGCCGAACCCCCGGCCGGCCACGTACGGCTGAGCTTCGCGGCGGTCTCCGGGGCGGCCGAGATCGCGGAGGGGGTACGTCGGCTCCGTACGGCGTATGACGGGCTCAGCGCCCTGTAGGTACCGGCCGACGGACCGCGGCCCCCTTGACCGGACACGCGTTCGGCACCACGATCCGGCCATGACGCATCGGGTCACCCTGGTCGCGGCGGCGCGCACCTCGCCCCGTCTGGCCGAGCGCTTCGACGACGACCGGCCGCTCGACCACGCTGGCTGGCACGAGGTGCAGCTCGTCGCCCACACGCTGATCCCGCTCGGGGCGGCCGAGCTGCGGTACTGCTCGCCGACCCCGCGCAGCCGCGCCACCGCCGACGCGCTCGGCTATGCCCCGATGGCCCAGCCCGCCCTGCGCGACTGCGACATGGGCCGGTGGCGCGGGATGACCCTGGCCGAGGTCGCCGCCCGGGAGCCGGCCGCCGTCGACGCCTGGCTCGCCGACCCGGGCAGCACCCCGCACGGCGGGGAGTCCCTGCTCGGCTTCATCGGGCGGATCGGGGGCTGGCTGGACACCCGGCCGGCCTGTGACGGCTTCATCGTCGCGGTCGCCGAGCCCGCGGTGATCCGCGCCGCCCTCGTCTACGCGCTGAACGCGCCGCCGTCGGCGTACTGGAACATCGACGTCCGCCCGCTCTCCACGATCACGCTCGCCGGTGCGCCCGGCCGCTGGAGCCTGAGCCTGGAGTCGGGCGTCCGCTGACATGCGGCTCCGGCCGAGGACGCTCCCGCTCCCTATTCTCGTCATTCTCTTCCCTTCCTCCCTTCCTCCCTTCCTCCCTTCCTCCCTTCCTCCCTTCCTCCCCTCCTCCCTTCCCTCCTGTCCGACCGGTCGGTACGTTGCAGGGGCATCGATCCCGTCCGCACCCGAGGAGGCCATGTGCCGCAGATCCACGGCCACTGTGACGACCGGTTCGCCGGGGTCCGGGCCGCCTTCGCGGAGAACTTCACGGACCGCGGCGAACTGGGCGCGGCGCTCACCGTCCTCGTCGACGGCGTACCGGTGGTGGACCTCTGGGGCGGCTGGGCCGACGAGGCCCGCACCCGCCCCTGGGAGCGGGACACCCTGGTCAACGTCTGGTCCACGGGCAAGGGCCCGACCGCGCTCTGCGCCCACATCCTGGCCGACCGGGGCCTCCTCGACCTGGACGCCCCCGTGGCCACGTACTGGCCGGAGTTCGCGGCGAACGGCAAGGGATCCGTTCTCGTGCGCCACCTCCTCTCGCACCGCTCCGGGGTCGCCGGGGTGGGCGCGCCGCACACGCTCGACGAGCTGTACGACTGGGAGCTGACCTGCGCCCGGCTCGCTGCCACCGTGCCCATGTGGGAGCCGGGGACGCGGTCCGGCTACCACGCGATCTCGTACGGGTTCCTCGTCGGCGAGGTGGTCCGCCGGGTCGGCGGGGCGCTGCCGGGAGAGTTCCTGCGGCAGGAGATCACCGGCCCGCTGGGCATCGACTTCACCTTCGGCCTCCCGGAAAAGGAGACCCACCGGCTCGCCGAACTCGTCCAGGAACGCGCCGACCGCGCCGCCCAGGCCGCGCTGCTCGCCCGGATGGAACCGGTGGCCGTCGCCTCCCTGCTCAACCCGCCCACCGGCCGGGCCGCCGCCAACACGCCCGGGTGGCGCGCCGCCGAGATCCCCGCCGCCAACGGCCACGGCACCGCCCGCGCGGTCGCCGCGCTCTACGGGATCCTCGCCGGGCGCGGCACCGTCGACGGCCACCGCGTCCTCTCCGAGCAGGCCGCCGAACGCGTCCGCGAGAGCCAGGGCGCCTGCCGCGACCTCGTCCTCGGGGACGCCTTCGCCCACGAGACGGAGATCGCCCTCGGCCTCTGGCTGAGCGGCCGCAACCGTTCCTACGGGCCCAATCCCCGGGCGATGGGCCACGACGGCGCGGGCGGCTCCTGCGGACTGGCCGACCCGGAATCGGGCATCGCCCTCGGGTACGTCATGAACCGGATGGGCTCCGGTGTCGCCGACGACCCACGGAAGAGGGCGCTGGTCGACGCGGTCTACGCGGCCCACGGGGGCGCCGCGCGGGGGTGAGCGGAACGCAGCATTCCATCACCCCGACCCAACCCCGGGTTTCGCCTGCGGTTGCCAGGAATGTGAGGATGTCACCATGACAACCAAGGTCTACTTCGACATCACCATCGACGACGCGCCCGCAGGGCGGATCACGTTCAACCTGTTCGACGACGTCGTCCCCAAGACGACGGAGAACTTCCGCGCGCTCGCCACCGGCGAGAAGGGCTTCGGCTACGCCGGTTCGTCCTTCCACCGCGTCATCACCGACTTCATGCTCCAGGGCGGTGACTTCACCCGCGGTGACGGCACCGGCGGCAAGAGCATCTACGGCGAGAAGTTCGCCGACGAGAACTTCAAGCTCAAGCACGACCGCGTGGGCCTGCTCTCGATGGCCAACGCCGGCCCGAACACCAACGGCTCGCAGTTCTTCATCACCACGGTGCTCACCCCGTGGCTGGACGGCAAGCACGTGGTCTTCGGCGAGGTCGCCGACGAGGACGGCCTGGCCCTGGTCCGCAAGATCGAGGCCCTCGGCTCCTCCAGCGGCCGCACCCGCGCCAAGGTCACCATCGCCGAGTCCGGCGTTCTCTGACCGAGGCGGGGCCCGCGGGTCCGGTAGACAGGAAGCCCGGCCGACGCATCGCGTCGGCCGGGCTTCCCGCTTTTCCGTCTGCTGCCGTCAGTCAGTCAGTCAGTCAGCCAGTCCGGGCGGCGCGCTCCGCGTTGCGCTCCTTGATCCGGGCGGCCTCCTTGCGGACCTCCGCCTGGGTGGCCCGCTCCTTCTGGAGCCACTCGGGCATCTCGTCCTTCAGGGCGTCGATCTGCTCGGTGGTGAGGGCGTCGGTGACCCCGCCGCGGGCGAGCCCCGCGATGGAGATGCCGAGCTTCGCGGCGACCACCGGACGGGGGTGCGGTCCGGTGCGGCGCAGCTCGACGAGCCAGGCGGGCGGGTCGGTCTGGAGGGCGTTGAGCTCGGTGCGCGAGACGGCACCCTCCTGGAACTCGGCGGGGGTGGCCTGGAGGTACACACCCAGCTTCTTCGCCGCGGTGGCGGGCTTCATGGTCTGGGCGGTCTTGTGCGACGTCATGGGTCCAGGGTATCGACCACAGGACATACCTCCGACCACCTGCCGGTAGCCTGGATCCGTGACAGGCTCGGACACCCCCTCATCCTTCAGGCTCGCGTACGTCCCCGGCGTGACGCCGACCAAGTGGGTGAGGGTCTGGCACGAGCGGCTGCCCGGCACCCCCCTGGAGCTCGTCCAGGTCCCCGCGGCCGAGGCCGGCCGGCTGCTGGCGGACGGCGGTGCGGAGGCCGGACTCGTACGGCTGCCGGTCGACCGGGACGTCCTCAGCGCGATCCCCCTCTACACCGAGACGACGGTCGTCGTGATCCCCAAGGACCACGCCGCCACGGCTGCGGAGGAGGTCACGCTCCCCGATCTGGCCGACGAGATCGTCCTGCATCCGCTCGACGACCCCCTCGGCTGGGAGACCCTTCCCGGCCGCCCCGCGATCGAGCGCCCGGCCACCACGGCGGACGCGATCGAGCTGGTGGCGGCGGGCGTGGGCGTCCTCCTCGTCCCGCAGTCCCTGGCCCGCCTGCACCACCGCAAGGACCTCACCTACCGGCCGGTCCTGGAGGCCCCCGAGTCCCGTGTGGCCCTGTCGTGGCCGCAGGAGGAGCCCACCCCCGATCTGGTGGAGGAGTTCATCGGCATCGTCCGGGGGCGCACGGTCAACAGCACCCGGGGCCGGGCGGCCACCCCTCCGCAGCCGACGGCCAAGGAGAAGGCGAAGGCCAAGCGGGCCGGTACGGCGGGCGGCTCCGGCCGCAAGCCCGCCCCCGGCGGGAAGCAGCCCGCAGGCGGCCGCCGCACGGGCACCCCCAAGGGGGGCCGGGCCGGCCAGACGGGCGGCGGCAAGCGCGGAAAGCCGCGGGGCCGGTAGAGCCGGACGCTTCGGGGTGCGCGGCGGAGCAGGGCTGCACGCCTCGGGGGCGCCCGCCGCATCGGGCCGGATACCGCCGAGCCTCCGTACCCGATCCGTACGAGAACCAGCACCCAACCCCGTACGCGACATCGGCCCGGGTCTCCTCTGGTCACCGGACCGACGCGGCTCGGGTCTCCTCCGGTCACTGGACCGACGCGGCTCGGGTCTCCTCCGGTCGCCGGACCGACGCGCGCCGCTCGTACACCGTGACGCGGCGCCCGCGTACCTGCTGATCCCCCACCGCCGCGAAGTGCTCCTCCAGCACGGAGGCCTTCGTCCGGTCCCGGGCGCCCCTCACCGGTCTCGCCACCTGGGGCGCGTCGGTCACCAGCAGTATCCGCCGCTGGGCCAGCATCGCGGTGCGTATGCGGTCGGCGTCGGCCTCCACCCCCTTCAGCGTCCCGGAGCTCTTCGGGCCCTGCTCCAGGGCGATGTCCCGCAGGCCGGAGAACGCGTCGGGGGAGACGGAGGCGGTGTCCCGGCGGGCCGAGGGCAGGAACAGCACCGCGCTGCCGGGCGCCTTCATCCTCCGTACGTCCGACGCTATGGCCAGCACGTCGTCCACCCGGCTCGCCGGGGACCGCTTGGCCAGCGACTGCGGCAGCAGGGCCACCACCGCCACGGCGACCACCGTGGGGAGGACCCAGAGGGACGCCCGCGGGAACCGGGCCCCGGCGGCTGCCACGGCCGAGCCGACGACCGTACCGATCAGCAGGGCGAGGCCCAGCAGGCTGAAGAGGACGTACCGGTCGAGGAAGAGCGGCTGGACCAGGGACAGTCCGACGAGGCCGAGTTGAGGCACCGCCAGCAGCGGCAGCCCGACGGCGGCCACCGACAGCCGCCCCGCGCGGGGCCGGTCGAGCAGGGTGCCGAGGCCGCCGATCGCCAGGAGGATCCCCGGGCCGATCAGCATGTGCCAGGTCAGGGGCGGTATCCACGACACCTGCCCGGACTGGCTGCGGCTGAAGAGGACCAACGGCAGCGCACCCGCCGTGGCGGCGGCGGAGGCAACGGCCCACCGTGTCCGGACCGTTCGTCCGGCACGCGTCCACAGCAGGGTCGCCAGATGGGCGGGCAGGATCATCAGCGAGAGCCAGTTCAGCAGCGCGCACGCCAGAACGGCGGAGCCGTACGCGACCCAGTGCCCGGTCCGGGCCCGCCCCTGGAGCGCGGTGACGAGCAGCAGGGTGGAGATTCCGGCCCCGGCCGCGACCAGCGCGTACGGCCGCCCCTCCTGGAGGTAGAACTGCACGGCGGGCAGCAGCCCGAACGCCAGCCCTCCCGCCAGACCCGCCCACTTCCCGGCCAGCCGCTCGCCGATGACGGCCACACAGGCCGCCGCCACCGCCGTGGCCAGCACGGACGGCAGCCGCAGGGTGGTGGTGCCCGGGCCGAAGCACTCGAACAGCCCGTGCATCATCAGGTAGTAGCACCCGTGGACGACGTCGACGTTCCCCAGCAGATGCCCTATCTCGGCGGTGGAGCGCTGGGCGACCTGCCAGGTCGCGGCCTCGTCCCGCCACAGACTGTTCTGCCGGGAGAGCCCCCACAGACCGAGGGCGCAGGTCCAGAGCAGGGGGATCAGCCAGATGAGAACGTGGCGACGGGAAGGGGCTGTCGGAGATGCCATGGAGGTGGTTACGACCCTCGGGTTAGCGGTACGGCGAACGGACTGCGGGGTCGGTGGACGGGGCGGAGGGCGCAGTCCCACGACGTTCTGCCGAACAGCGCGGTGCCCCCGGGGAGGCATGACGCCCCCCTCACCGACCCTGCATCGTAAGCATTACGATTTTCCCGGGTAAGGCCCGGTACCTCCGCAGGCCCGATACACCTGGAGTTACCGGACCGGCCCCTCCGCCAGGGGCACATCGCTCGCGAGGACGGGGGAACGCCGTGAGGCTCCGCAGGGTGGCGAAGGGTGTCAAGGACTTCGTGGTGGACCTGGTCGGTGAGTTCGTCGGCGAGGTGATCCTCAGCGTCCTCGCCTGTGCCCTGCTCGCCGGTCTGGTGCTGGCCGCCTATCTGAGCTGGTCCTTCAGCCCGCGCCTGACGCTCGCGGGGGCCGCACTGCTCAGCCTCTTCCTCGCCCACGGCGCCTGGACCACTTCCCGCGGCCCCGCGAAGGGCGGCCGCCGGGCCGTCACGGCCGTGGCGGCGGCCGGCTTCACCCTGACCGCCGGAGTGGCCTTCTTCCTGCTGTTCTACGCCACCGACTGCGGCTGCCTGTGACGCGAAGTCAGGCCCTAGGGGGCGGAAAGCCGGTGGTCGGCGCAGGGTGCGGGCTCTAGGGTGCGTACATGGCCCACGCGAAGACTTCCTACGTCTGCCTCCCGTGCCGAGCCTCGTACAAGCAGCCCTATGACCGTACGAGGCAGCGGATCTGTCCGCGCTGTGCGGGGGCGATGATCCACGCGGGATCGGCGTTCGCCGTGCCCCGCCGCCGGGACGTCGCCGCATGGCGGACCCTCACCGTGCTGCTGAACGCCGGCGTCGGCTTCCACAAGAGCTGCTGCGGTGGCCCCGGGTACCGGCCCCGCACCCTCCGGGAGGTACGCGAACGGATGGCCTACGCCCGCCGCAACGGCGAACCGGTCGCCGAGGCCCTCGTACGGAGTGACGTGCCCTGACCTCGGCCTCGCGGGAGCGGGAGCGGGCGCGGGCGCGGGAGTGAGGCCATTGGCCGGACGGGGGGCAGCCGTTCCGTACGGGCGTGCTTGACCTTGACACGGTGACAGGGCCTTCACTGCTCGGCAGGAGGTGGTCTCGATGACGATCACGACACAGGACGACGACGCGGTACGAGCGCTCCGGGGGCTGGCGGACGGCCGTTCGTCCGTGCGGCTGCGGGCCGCGCTGGCGGTCGGTACGGCGCCGGATCCGCGCTTCGTCGACAGGCTGATCGAGCGGTGCGCGATCGAGCCCGAGTTCTTCGTACGGGACATGCTGACCTGGGCGCTCACCCGCCACCCGGTGTCCCTCACGGTTCCCGGGCTGCTCCGCGCGGTCCGCTCGCACCATCCGCAGGCACGGAGCCAGGCGCTGCACACGCTGTCCAAGATCGGGGACCCGCGGGCGTGGCCGGCCATCACCCGGGCGCTGCTGTCCGACGCCGACGACGAAGTGGCGCGGAGCGCCTGGCGGGCCGCGGTCGTCCTCGTACCGGAAGGGGAGGAGGCCGCGTTGGCCGTGGTGCTGGCGACGCAGCTCGGGCGCGGTGGGCGGGAAACACAGCTGAGCCTCAGCCGGGCGCTGGTCGCCCTCGGTGAAGCGATGGTGCCTGCTCTTGGCACCGCGACGACCGCCCCCGACCCCCGCGTACGGGCGCATGCGCTGGCCACCGAACGCCTGCTGCGCGACCCCGACGCCGGGTTCACGTTCGCGATCGAGGAGGCGAAGCGCGTCGTGGCCCTCGGCGGGTCCGGCCAGGAGGGACGATAGGGCGTGCTGATCGGTGAGGTCGCGCGACGGTCCGGGGTCAGTGCCCGCATGCTCCGGCACTACGAGTCGCTGGGGCTGGTCCGGCCCTCGGGGCGTACCGGCTCCGGCTACCGGGAGTACTCCGGGGAGGACATCCGCCGCATCTTCCACATCGAGAGCCTGCGGTCGCTGGGCCTCTCCCTCCGGGAGGCCGGGCGCGCGCTCGACGATCCCGGGTTCACGCCATCGGAGCTCGTCGGCGATCTCGTCCGCCGGACGCGCGAACGCATCGCGGCCGAGACCGAGTTGCTCGCCCGGCTGCGCCGGATCGATGCCGCGGACCCCACCGGCTGGGAGGACGTCCTCCAGACCGTCGCGCTCCTCCAGGCGCTGGGGTCGAAGAGCGCCGACGTGCGCCAGCGTGCGGCCCTTTCCTCGGCCGACGAGGTTCCGGTTCCGGTGGAGGCCCTGGTCGAGGCGGTCCTGAGCGAGCCGGAGCCGAATGTCGCCGGGGCCCTCCGCTGGGCGCTGGCCCGGTCCGGCGACGGCGGCCCGGCGCTCTTGGCGGACGGCCTGGACTCACCGGAGGCCGCCGTACGGGAGCGTGCCGTCCGGTCCCTCGCCGAGCTGCCCGGCGAGGAGGCCACCGGGCACCTGCGGGACGCCCTCACCCACCCCGACGCCGTGGTCCGGGGGTATGCGGCTCTGGAGCTCGGGACCCGTGGGGACGCCGACGCGCTCCCGACGCTCATCGACATGATCGTGGAGGGGCGGAACGACACCGACGCGGCCGACGCACTGAGCGTGCTGGCGAGCGATCCCGCGACGGCGGACCGGATCGCGACCGGTCTCACCGACCGCCTCGCCCTCGCCCCCGCTTCCGCCACTGCCCCCGCATCGGCGCCCGCACGTGGGCGACTGACCCAGGCGCTGGCGGGCATCCCGGGACCGAAGGCGTCGGACGCCCTCGTGGAGCTCTCCCACGACCCGGACCCCGCCGTCGCGCTGACCGCCGCGTACCTTCTTGGGCTGCGGGAGGCGCGGTGACGGCGGGGTCCGGGGCGGGGGACAGGGACCATCGCTGGCATGGGCATGGGCGCTACACGCTGACGGGGACGGAACACGGCCACGTCTGGGGCGTCTGCGCCGTGGCGGACGGGTTCTTCGGCGAGCCCCGGCGCGGGACGTACGAACTGTCCGGCTGGGTTCCGGAAGGAGCCGAGGTGCCCGGCCGGGCCGGCAGCCGGGTGTGGCTGGTGCCGGAGGACGGGGCGCTCGATCCCTGCGAAGGACTGTGGGGTACGGGTCACCCTGTTCCGGTGACCGGCCCGCTCCGGTGCCTGTATCCGGTACCCAGGTACAGGTCTACCGTCGGAAGTGCCCCCTTGTTTACCGTCGGAAGCGCCCCCCGAGGAGCGTGACGACGGGAGAGCGTGCGGATCAGTTCCGGAGCGGCAGCAGCCGAGGTACGGCCCGTACGTAGACCACCATGCCGATCACCTCGACCAGGGTCTGGGTGACCACGACCACCGCGGCGACGGCCAGCGCGTCCGGCAGCGCCAGGGCGAGGGGCAGGACGACCAGGGAGTTTCGGGTCGCGCCGGTGAACACGATCGCCCGCCCGTCGCGGGCGTCCAGGCGGAACAGGCGGGCGACGCCGAACCCGGCGAACGCCATCACGACGAGGAACGCGACGTAGAACGGCACGACACGGCCCACGTCCCCCAGGCTGCCCGAGTCGCCGAGCTTCGGTACCTGGGAGGCGACCACGGTGAACAGGACGACGGCCATCAGCGGCACCATGGCCGTGCCCATCGCGTCGGCGGCCCTCTGTCCGGCCGGGCGGCGTGCGGCCCACGCCTGGGTGAGCCAGGCCAGCGTGAGCGGGATGGCGATCAGCACGACGAACGCCTCGACGAACGGTCCGGCCTCCACGACATCGGCCAGGTCCGGTCCCATGAACAGGAACAGGTAGACCGGCAGCAGCACCATCTGGGCGAGGAGCAGCAACGGGGTGGCGGCGAGCAGGCGTTCACTGCTGCCGCCGGCGAGCCCGCTGAAGACGATCACGTAGTCGATGCACGGGGCCAGGAGGACCAGCAGCACGCCGAGGCGGACCGCCTGGTCGTTCGGGAGGAAGGTGAACATCGCGGCGACCACCAGCGGCACGACGACGAAGTTCACCACCAGCGTCGCGGCCAGGAACCGGCCCGCCCGCACCGAGCGGAACAGCTCGCCCGCCGGTACCTGGAGGAACGTCACGTACAGCAGCGCGGCCAGCACCGGATTGATCGCGTGCTCCAGGCCCGGCCCCGCACCCGGTGCGGCCCAGCCCGCCAGCCCCCCGGCGGCCAGGGCCCCCACATAGACGGCGACCTGATGGCGCTCCATGCCTGCGACCAGGCCGGATGACGACGACAACGTACGTACTCCTTGCGCGGGGGTGGTGAAAGAGGCAGTGGACCGAGCGGTCACACCGTGGTGGTGAACAGTTCCGCGAGCCGTGCGGCTGGGAGATCCGCATCGTGCTCACGCCGCCGACCGTAGACCTTCCATCCGACCGGAAGGTCAAGCACCCCCGCACCTTGATACTTGCGGATACATGCCGACCGGGTGCGGCGCTCGGTCACACCGGGCCAGCGGCGGTCTACCGCAAGCTATTGCATAAAAGTGCGTAACTGCGTATAGTCATGCCATCGACGAGGAGGGTTCCGATGGTGGTACGTGCAGCGGTGGCAGGGGCGAGCGGATACGCCGGTGGTGAGCTGCTCCGACTCCTGCTGGTGCACCCCGAGGTCGAGATCGGCGCCCTCACCGGGCACTCCAACGCCGGCCAGGCCCTCGGGCCGCTCCAGCCGCATCTGCGCCCCCTCGCGGGCCGGGTGCTGGAGCCGACCACCGCCGAAGCCCTCGCCGGGCATGACGTCGTCTTTCTGGCGCTGCCGCACGGGCAGTCCGCCGCCGTGGCCGAGCAGCTCGGGGACGAGGTGCTCGTGGTCGACATGGGGGCCGACTTCCGGCTGGCGGACGCGGGGGAGTGGGAGAAGTTCTACGGGTCCCCGCACGCCGGGACCTGGCCCTACGGGCTGCCCGAGCTGCCGGGCGGGCGGGAGGGGTTGGCCGGGGTGCGGCGGATCGCCGTGCCGGGGTGTTATCCGACCGCCGTCTCTCTCGCGCTCTTCCCGGCGTACGCGGCCTCCCTTGCCGAGCCGGAGGCCGTGATCGTCGCCGCGTCCGGAACCTCCGGGGCGGGCAAGGCGGCCAAGCCGCATCTGCTGGGCTCCGAGGTGATGGGCAACATGACCCCGTACGGCGTCGGCGGCGGGCACCGCCACACGCCCGAGATGATCCAGAACCTCAGCGCCGCCGCCGGGCAGCCGGTCACCGTCTCCTTCACGCCCACCCTCGCCCCCATGCCGCGCGGCATCCTCGCCACGTGCAGCGCGAAGGCGCAGCCGGGCGTGAGCGCCGAGGGGCTGCGGGCGGTGTACGAGAAGGCGTTCGCGGACGAGCCGTTCGTGGACCTCCTGCCCGAGGGGCAGTGGCCCGCCACCGCGTCGGTGTACGGCTCCAACGCCGTACAGGTCCAGGTCGCGTACGACGAGGCCGCCGGGCGGATCATCGTCGTCACCGCCATCGACAACCTCACCAAGGGCACCGCGGGCGGTGCCCTCCAGAGCATGAACATCGCCCTCGGACTCCCCGAGGACACAGGTCTTTCGACGATCGGAGTCGCACCGTGAGCGTCACGGCAGCACAGGGATTCTCGGCGGCGGGCATCGCCGCCGGGATCAAGGAGAGCGGTAACCCGGACCTGGCCCTCGTGGTCAACCACGGGCCCCGCCGCGCCGCCGCGGGCGTCTTCACCTCCAACCGCGTCAAGGCCGCCCCCGTGCTCTGGTCGGAGCAGGTCCTCAAGGGCGGCGAGGTCACCGCCGTCGTCCTCAACTCCGGTGGTGCCAACGCCTGTACGGGCCCCAAGGGGTTCCAGGACACCCATGCCACCGCCGAGAAGGCCGCCGAGGTGCTGGACGGCCACAGCGCGGGAGAAGTAGCCGTCGCCTCCACCGGGCTCATCGGCATCCCGCTCCCCATGGACAAGCTGCTCCCCGGCATCGAGCAGGCCGCTGCCGCCCTCAGCGAGCACGGCGGCGAGCAGGCCGCCATCGCCATCAAGACCACCGACACCGTGCACAAGACGGCCGTCGCGGGCGGTGACGGCTGGACCGTCGGCGGTATGGCCAAGGGCGCGGGCATGCTCGCCCCGGGCCTCGCCACCATGCTTGTCGTTCTCACCACCGACGCCGATGTGGAAGCCCCCGTGCTGGACGCCGCCCTCCGCGACGCCACCCGGACCACCTTCGACCGGGTCGACTCCGACGGCTGCATGTCCACCAACGACACCGTGCTGCTCCTCGCCTCCGGCGCCAGCGGCATCACCCCGGAGCAGGGCGCGTTCGCCGAAGCCGTACGGGCCGTCTGCGCCGACCTCGCCCGGCAGCTCATCGGGGACGCCGAGGGCGCCTCCAAGGAGATCCGGATCGAGGTGATCAACGCGGCCACCGAGGACGACGCCGTCGAGGTCGGCCGGTCCATCGCCCGTAACAACCTCCTCAAGTGCGCCATCCACGGCGAGGACCCCAACTGGGGGCGCGTCCTCTCCGCGATCGGCACCACCAAGGCCGCCTTCGAGCCGGATCAGCTCAACGTCGCCATCAACGACGTCTGGGTCTGCAAGAACGGCGGAGTCGGGGAGGACCGCGACCTCGTGGACATGCGCTACCGGGAGGTCAAGGTCACCGCCGACCTCGCCGCGGGCACCGAGTCCGCCGTCATCTGGGCCAACGACCTCACCGCGGACTACGTCCACGAGAACAGCGCGTACAGCTCATGAGCGCCGCGCGGAAGCACACCGCACTCCCGAAGGCGCAGATCCTCATCGAGGCGCTGCCCTGGCTGACCCGGCACAACGGCAGGACCGTCGTCATCAAGTTCGGCGGCAACGCCATGATCGACGAGGAGCTGAAGGCCGCCTTCGCCCAGGACGTCGTCTTCCTGCGGCACGCCGGGCTCAAGCCCGTCGTCGTGCACGGCGGCGGCCCGCAGATCAGCGCCCAGCTCGACAAACAGGGCCTGGTCAGCGAGTTCAAGGCCGGGCTGCGCGTCACCACCCCCGAGGCGATGGACGTCGTCCGCATGGTGCTCGCCGGGCAGGTCCAGCGCGAGCTGGTCGGCCTCCTCAACCAGCACGGCCCCCTCGCCGTCGGCATGACCGGCGAGGACGCCCACACCATCACCGCCACCCAGCACCGGCCCACCATCGACGGCGAGTCCGTCGACATCGGCCGGGTCGGCGAGATCACCGCGATAGACACCGGGGCCATCCAGGCGCTCCTGGACGACGGCCGCATCCCGGTCGTCTCCTCCATCGCCCGCTCCGCCGACGACCACCACGTCTACAACGTCAACGCCGACACCGCCGCCGCCGCGCTCGCCGCCGCCCTGAACGCCGAGACACTGATGGTCCTCACCGACGTGGAGGGGCTCTACGAGGACTGGCCCAACAGCGACGACGTGATCAGCCGCCTGACCGCGAGCCAGCTGGAGAAGCTGCTGCCCGAGCTGTCCAGCGGCATGGTCCCCAAGATGCAGGGCTGCCTCCACGCCGTGCGCAACGGTGTCGAGACCGCCCGGGTCATCGACGGCCGGGTGCAGCACTCGATCCTGCTGGAGATCTTCACCGACGAGGGCATCGGCACCATGGTCGTGCCCGACGCTCCCATCGCCGTACACACAGGGCCTGAACAGTCCGAACTGGGGGAATCATGACGACCGGCACCGGAACCGGAACCGAGGCCGCGGGACTCACCGCGCGCTGGCAGGGCGCGCTGATGGACAACTACGGCACGCCCCGCCTGCCGCTCGTCCGCGGGGAGGGCGCCCACGTCTGGGACGAGGACGGCACCCGCTACCTCGACTTCGTCGGCGGCATCGCGGTCAACGCCCTCGGCCACGCCCACCCCGCCGTCGTGGCGGCCGTCTCCACCCAGATCGCCTCCCTCGGCCACGTATCGAACCTGTTCATCGCCGAACCGCCCGTCGCCCTCGCCGAGCGGCTGCTCCAGCTCTTCGGCCGCGAGGGCCGGGTCTTCTTCGCCAACTCCGGCGCCGAGGCCAACGAAGCCGCCTTCAAGATCGGCCGGCTCACCGGGCGCAGCCACATGGTCGCCACCGACGGCGGCTTCCACGGCCGGACCATGGGCGCGCTCGCGCTGACCGGCCAGCCCGGCAAGCAGGAGCCCTTCCGCCCGCTCCCCGGCGATGTCACGCATGTGCCGTACGGAGACGTGGACGCCCTGCGCGCAGCCGTCACCACCGACACCGCACTGGTCGTCATCGAGCCGATCCAGGGCGAGAACGGCGTCGTCGTCCCGCCCAAGGGCTATCTGGAGGCGGCCCGGGAGATCACCCGGGCGACCGGCACCCTGCTCGTCCTCGACGAGGTCCAGACCGGGATCGGCCGCTGCGGCCAGTGGTTCGAGCACCAGGCCCACCAGAGTGTGGAGCCCGACATCGTCACGCTCGCCAAGGGGCTCGGCGGCGGTCTGCCGATCGGCGCGACCGTCGCGTTCGGCCCGGCGGCCGACCTGCTGAAGCCCGGTCACCACGGCACGACGTTCGGCGGAAACCCGGTCGCCTGCGCCGCCGGACTCGCCGTCATCGACACCCTCGCGGCCGACGGCGCGCTCGACAACGTCAAGCGGCTCGGCGAGAGGATCCGCGACGGCGTGGAGGCGCTGGGACACCCGCTGGTCTCCCATGTCCGCGGCAGTGGCCTGCTGCTGGGTATCGTGCTCACCGGACCCCTCGCACCGCAGGTGCAGCAGGCGGCCCAGGGAGCCGGCCTCCTGGTGAACGCGCCCGCCCCCGATGTCGTACGGCTCATGCCGCCGCTGATCATCGGTGACGCGGAGGTGGACGCGTTCCTGGAGATCCTGCCGGGCGCTCTCGACGCGGCACACGGGGACGGACGATCCGGAGCATGACCTTCCGGAGAATGAGGCGACGACGATGACCGAGGCGCAGGAGACCGAGCACGGCGGACCGTCCGTGCCGCAGACCCGCACCGCCCGCCACCGCCGGATCGTGGACATCCTGAACCGGCAGCCGGTCCGCTCGCAGAGCCAGCTGGCCAAGCTCCTCGCCGACGACGGGCTGAGCGTCACCCAGGCGACGCTCTCCCGCGACCTCGACGAGCTGGGTGCGGTGAAGATCCGCAACACCGGTGGCGAGCTGATCTACGCGGTGCCGAGCGAGGGCGGATTCCGCACCCCGCAGGCGCCGTTGGGCGGCTCCGCCAAGGAGGAGCGGATGCGCAGGCTCTCGGCCGAACTGCTCATCTCGGCGGAGGCCTCGGCCAACCTGGTGGTGCTGCGTACGCCGCCGGGCGCCGCCCAGTTCCTCGCCTCGGCCATCGACCAGGCCGAACTGCACGACATCCTCGGCACCATCGCGGGCGACGACACGCTGATGCTCATCAGCCGCGACCCCAACGGCGGCCAGGCGCTCGCCGACCATCTGCTGAGGCTCGCTCAGAACGACCGGTGAGCGGTGCCGTTCAGTAACGCGTGATCGCGGTCGGGCCCGTCGAGGTCCCGACCGCGATGTGCGGCCGCCGCTCCGGCTTCGCCCAGGCCAGGATCTGTGCCATCGCCTCCGCCGGGACCGAGACACACCCGGCCGTCGCCCCGCGCCCGTTCACATGCAGGAAGATCCCGGCGCCCCGGTTGCGTACCGGACGGTCGTAGTTGAAGCCGATCACCAGCGCGCGGGCGTACTGCGTGCCGTAGGTGACCAGGTGCTCGGCCTCGTCCGCCCGGCAGTCGGCGGGGCGCGGCTCCACCCAGCGGTTGTACGCGCGCGAGGCGTTGTCCTGGCACCACCAGGAGTCCTCGTTCACCTTGCGGTACGGATACCGCGTCCCCGCCGGGGCGTCCTCGATGCCGAAGGCGTACGGCAGGTCGAACAGGCCGGTCGGCGTGGTGCTGGTGCCCTGCTCGCGGGTCGCGCCCTCGGCCAGCCCGTTGGCCCCGAACCGCGCGGGCGCCGACCCCGCCTCCACCCACCGGCCCCCGCGCCGCTCCCACCAGGTCACCGTGCCCGTGGTGGAGGCGGTGTCCGGGGCCTCGGCGGTGATGAGCTGGGAGCCGCCGCCGGTGTCCGCCAGCCGGTACGGGAGGGGTGGCGGGGTGTCGGCGGGGGCGGCCCCGAGGGAGCCCAGGGCCAGGGTGAGGAGGACGGCGAGGGTCGGCAGAGGTCGGCGCATGCTCCGGACCGTACGGCCGTCGGGGGCGCGGCCCCACCGGACTGCTCCGTACGGCCCAGCGCACCCACCTGGGGGTGGAACCCTCCTGTGCACCGCCCTGAACTGCCGCTTTGACAAAACATACGGTGGACCGCATAGTTATGCCTACCAGTGATTGCACCGTAAGGAGAATCCCGTGACCGAGCGCGTCGTACTCGCCTACTCGGGCGGTCTTGACACCTCCGTCGCCATCGGCTGGATCGCCGAGGAGACGGGCGCCGAGGTCATCGCCGTCGCCGTGGACGTCGGCCAGGGCGGCGAGGACCTGGACGTCATCCGCAAGCGCGCGCTCGCCTGCGGTGCCGTCGAGGCCGAGGTCGCGGACGCCAAGGACGAGTTCGCCGAGGAGTACTGCCTCCCGGCGATCAAGGCCAACGCCCTCTACATGGACCGCTATCCGCTGGTCTCGGCCCTCTCCCGGCCGGCCATCGTCAAGCACCTCGTCGCCGCCGCGCAGAAGCACGGCGCCGGGACCGTCGCCCACGGCTGCACCGGCAAGGGCAACGACCAGGTCCGCTTCGAGGCCGGTATCTCCGCGCTCGGCCCCGATCTGAAGTGCATCGCCCCGGTCCGCGACTACGCGATGACCCGGGACAAGGCCATCGCCTTCTGCGAGGAGAAGAACCTCCCGATCGCGACCACCAAGAAGTCCCCGTACTCCATCGACCAGAACGTCTTCGGGCGCGCCGTCGAGACGGGCTTCCTGGAGGACATCTGGAACGCGCCGATCGAGGACATCTACGAGTACACCGCCGACCCCGCCACCCCGCGCGAGGCCGACGAGGTCGTCATCTCCTTCAAGGACGGCGTGCCCGTCGCGATCGACGGCCGCCCCGTCACCGTCCTCCAGGCGATCCAGCAGCTCAACGAGCGGGCCGGGGCCCAGGGCATCGGCCGGATCGACATCGTCGAGGACCGGCTCGTGGGCATCAAGTCCCGCGAGGTGTACGAGGCACCCGGCGCGATCGCGCTGATCACCGCCCACCAGGAGCTGGAAAACGTCACCGTCGAGCGTGAACTGGCCCGCTACAAGCGGCAGGTCGAGCAGCGCTGGGGCGAGATCGTCTACGACGGCCTGTGGTTCTCCCCGCTCAAGCGGGCCCTGGACGGCTTCATCAACGAGGCCAACCAGCATGTCACCGGCGACATCCGGATGACCCTGCACGCTGGCCGTGCCGTCGTCACCGGCCGGAAGTCCGAGGAGTCGCTGTACGACTTCAACCTCGCCACCTACGACTCGGGCGACACCTTCGACCAGTCCAAGGCGCAGGGCTTCATCGAGATCTTCGGCCTCTCGTCCAAGATCGCGGCCAGGCGCGATCTCCAGGCGTAGGCGCGACCTCGCCCGCACCCCTTCGTTGAACAGCCGCCTCCCCTCCCGTACGCGGCGGGGAGGCGGCCGCACATCCGCACCCCTGCCTTTTGAGGAGCACGCAGTGAGCAGCAACAACGGTGACGTCCGGCTCTGGGGCGCGCGTTTCGCCGACGGACCGGCCGAGGCGCTGGCCAAGCTGTCGGCCTCCGTCCACTTCGACTGGCGGCTCGCGCCGTACGACATCGCCGGCTCCCGTGCCCACGCGCGCGTCCTCAACAAGGCGGGCCTGCTCACCGAGGACGAGCTGACCCGGATGCAGGACGGGCTCGACCGGCTCGAAGCCGATGTCGCGGACGGCTCCTTCACCGGGACGATCGCCGACGAGGACGTCCACACCGCCCTGGAGCGGGGGCTGCTGGAACGCCTCGGCCCCGACCTCGGCGGCAAGCTGCGGGCGGGCCGCTCGCGCAACGACCAGATCGCCACCCTCTTCCGGATGTACCTGCGCGACCACGCCCGGATCATCGGCGGCCTGATCGCCGACCTCCAGGGCGCGCTGGTCGGCCTCGCCGAGGCCCACCCGGACGTGGCGATGCCCGGCCGCACCCACCTCCAGCACGCCCAGCCGGTGCTCTTCGCCCACCATGTGCTCGCGCACGTCCAGTCGCTGTCCCGGGACGCCGAGCGGCTGCGCCAGTGGGACGAGCGCACGGCCGTCTCCCCGTACGGCTCCGGGGCGCTCGCCGGGTCCTCGCTCGGGCTGGACCCGGAGGCGGTCGCCGCCGACCTGGGCTTCGAGCACGGTTCGGTCGCCAACTCCATCGACGGCACCGCCTCGCGGGACTTCGTCGCGGAGTTCGCCTTCATCACCGCGATGATCGGCGTGAACCTCTCCCGGATCGCGGAGGAGGTCATCATCTGGAACACGAAGGAGTTCTCCTTCGTCACCCTGCACGACGCCTTCTCCACCGGCTCCTCGATCATGCCGCAGAAGAAGAACCCGGACATCGCGGAGCTGGCCCGGGGCAAGTCCGGCCGCCTCATCGGCAACCTGACCGGCCTCCTCGCCACGTTGAAGGCACTCCCGCTCGCGTACAACCGCGACCTCCAGGAGGACAAGGAGCCCGTCTTCGACTCCTGCGACCAGCTCGAAGTCCTGCTCCCCGCCTTCACCGGCATGATGGCCACCCTCACCGTCAACCGCGAGCGCATGGAGGAGCTGGCCCCGGCGGGCTTCTCGCTCGCCACCGACATCGCGGAGTGGCTGGTGCGGCAGGGCGTCCCGTTCCGGGTCGCGCACGAGGTCGCGGGCGCCTGCGTCAAGGAGTGCGAGCAGCACGGCATCGAGCTCGACGAGCTCACCGACGAGCAGTTCGCGAAGATCTCCGAGCACCTCACCCCGGAGGTCCGCACGGTCCTCAATGTGCGCGGCGCCCTCGCCTCCCGCGACGGCCGGGGCGGAACGGCCCCCTCCGCCGTCGCCGTGCAGCTCGCCGAGGTGAAGAAGGACCTGGAGGCCCAGCAGGCGTGGGCCGACGCGCGCCGGTAGCCGTACTGCGCGGCCGGGGTGGCTTCCGGCGTGCGATGCGTGCCGGGGTGCGCCCGGCGTACGAGCGGTGACGCCGGACGCGTACGTACGGTGACGCCTGACGTGTACGTACGGTGTCGTCGGACGCGTACGTACGGTGTCGTCGCAGGTGTACGAAGGGTGTCGCGGGCTACGTTGACCGGGGTAGGAGTATCCGCAACCGACCCCGAGGAGCCCGCGATGCCCTTCACCGCCCTGGCCACCGCGACGACCCCGACCGCCCACATCGGACTGGGCCTCGCAGCCGTCGGGAGGCCCGGATACATCAACCTCCACCGCGACCGGGACCTCCCCGAGGGCCGGGACGCGGAGGCCCTGCGCGCCCGGACGCACGAGCTGCTGGACGCGGCGTACGCGCAGGGCGTCCGGTACGTCGACACCGCCCGCTCCTACGGCCGTGCCGAAAAGTTCCTGGGCGAGTGGCTGGCCGCCCGGCCCTCCTTCACCGACCTCGTCGTCGGCTCCAAGTGGGGGTACACCTACACCGCCGACTGGAGCACCGAGGCCGAGACCCATGAGGTCAAGGACCACGGCCTCGCGACCTTCGAGCGGCAGCGCGCCGAGACCCGCGAGCTCCTCGGCGACCGGCTCGACCTCTACCAGATCCACTCGCTCACCCCGGACAGCCCGGCCCTCGCCGACAAGGAACTCCACGAGCGCCTGGCCGCCCTGGCCGCCGAGGGGGTCGCCGTCGGCTTCTCCACCAGCGGCCCCCACCAGGCCGACGCCATCCGGGCCGCGCTCGCGCTCACGGTCGACGGCAACCCCCTCTTCCGTACCGTCCAGGCCACCTACAACGCCCTGGAGACCTCCGCAGCGCCCGCCCTCGCCGAGGCCCATGACGCCGGGCTCACCGTGATCGTCAAGGAGGGCATGGCCAACGGACGCCTTGCCGGGGACGAGGCGCCCGCCGTGTTCCAGGAGATCGCCGCCGACGCGGGGGTGGGCGGCGACGCGGTGGCCCTGGCGCTCGTCCTGCACCAGCCGTGGGCCGGGGTCGTCCTCTCGGGCGCCGCCACCGTCACCCAGCTCGCCGGGAACCTGCACGCGCCCGTCGTCGACCTGGACGAGGAGCAGCGGGCCCGGCTGGACGCCCTGGTGGAGGAGCCGGAGTCGTACTGGCGCCACCGGGCCGCCCTTCCCTGGCACTGAGAAGAGCCGCGCGGCTTCAGGAGCTCGTCAGCTCCTCAGGATGACGAGCTCCTGGGTCGCCCGGGTCATCGCCACATACCGGTCGACCGCCCCCTCCACGCCCGCACCGAACGCCTCCGGGTCCACGAGCACGACCAGATCGAATTCGAGCCCCTTCGACAGCTCCGGCGTCAGCGACCGCACCCGGGGCGTCGCCCGGAACGCCGGATCACCGATGACACACGCGATCCCCTCCGCGTGCCCGGCGAGCCAGGTGTCCAGGACCGACGCGAGATCCGTTACGGGGCCGTGGACGACCGGCAGGCCGCCCGAACGGATCGAGACCGGCACGTTGGCGTCCGGCAGCACGGCCCGGATCACCGGCTCGGCCTCCGCCATGACCTCCTCGGGCGTCCGGTAGTTGACGGTGAGGGAGGCGAGGGCCACCCGGTCGAGCCCCACCCGCTCCAGCCGCTCCTGCCAGGATTCGGTGAACCCGTGCCGGGCCTGGGCGCGGTCCCCGACGATGGTGAAGCTCCGCGACGGGCACCGCACCAGCAGCATCTGCCACTCGGCGTCGGTCAGCTCCTGGGCCTCGTCCACGACGATGTGCGCGAACGGCCCTGCCAGCCGGTCCGGTTCGGTCCCGGGGGACGCGGCCGGGTCGACCAGGGTGTCCTTCATGTCCTGACCGTGCAGCATCACCAGCGCGCCCTCCTCGTCGGCATCGGCGTCGGCCAGGGTCTCGTCCGCGAGCAGCGCGTCGATGACCTGGTCCATGCTCGCGCGCTCGGCCGCCGCGGCCGCCTTCCGGAGGCGCCCGCGCCGCGCCGCCTCCGGGTCGCCGACCCGCTGCCGCGCCGCGTCCAGGATCGGCAGATCGGCCACCGTCCAGGCCTGGGCGTCCGCGCGCCGCAACAGCCGGACCTCGTCCCGGCTCAGCCAGGGAGCGCACTTGCGGAGGTAGGCGGGGACCGACCACAGGTCACCGACCAGATCGGCGGCCTCCAGCAGCGGCCACGCCCGGTCGAAGGCGGCGCGCAGCTCCCTGTCCTGCCCCAGCGACGTGCGCAGCAGGTCGAGAGGGACGCTTTCGCCGTCGTGCTTCTCCACCAGGAGGGTGAGCAGCTCCTCCCAGACCTGGTCGCGCGCCTCGTTGTGTACGGCCCCGGGTCCGGCCGCCCCGAACGCCACGGCCCAGTCGGCGGCGGTCAGCCGGACCTCGGACCAGGGAGTCGTGAGGGTCAGGGGTTCGGTGGGCGGCTCCTCGTAGAACCGGACGGCCTCCTCCACCGCCCGCACCAGCCCCGCCGATGACTTCAGCCGGGCCACCTCCGGATCGGGTTCGGCCACCGCCGTGGCGCCCTCCTCCACCAGATCGCGCAGGGTGCAGGTCCGGACCCCCTCCTCCCCGAGGCTCGGGAGCACATCGGAGACATACCCCAGGTAGGGCCGGGACGGGCCGACGAACAGGACCCCGCCCCGGCGGTGGCTCAGACGGGGGTCGGAGTACAGGAGGTACGCGGAGCGGTGCAGGGCCACGACCGTCTTTCCCGTGCCCGGCCCGCCGTCCACGACGAGGGCGCCCCGGGAGCCCGCCCGGATGATGGCGTCCTGGTCGGCCTGGAGGGTGCCGAGCACGTCACGCATCCGGGCCGAGCGGTTGGCGCCGAGACTGGCGATGAACGCCGACTGGTCGTCGAGCGCGCCATGTCCGGCGATGGCGTCCGGGGCGAACACCTCGTCCCAGTAGTCGCTGATCCGGCCGCCGGTCCAGCGGTAGCGGCGGCGGCTCCGCAGGCCCATCGGGCGGGCGTGGGTGGCGCCGAAGAACGGCTCGGCGGCGGGGGAGCGCCAGTCGACCAGGAGCCGGCGGCCCGTGCTGTCGGTGAGGCCGAGCCGGCCGACGTACACGGGCTCGGAGCCGTCCTCGCCCACCATGTGCCCGAGGCAGAGGTCGAGGCCGAAGCGGCGCAGGGTGCGCAAGCGGGCGGTCAGCCGGTGGATCTCGGCGTCCCGGTCCATCGCCTGCCGTCCCGTGCCGCCGGGCGCCCTGCGCTCCGCGTCCAGGCGGCCGGTCAGCTCGGCGATCGACTCGTCCAGGGACCGCGCGAGGGCCGCGAAGTGTTCCTCGTCGGCGGCGATCAGCGCCGGGTCGGCCTTGGGGGAGAGATGGTCGGGGAGGTGGAAGGCGCTGGTGGGGAGAGGGGTCACGGTGCCTGTTCCGTTCCGGGGGTACGTGCGGGCCGTCGATTCTGCGGCATATGGGGGGTCTTGCGGCAAGACCCCCCACCCGCTATAACTTGAGAGTGGCAAGGAGTGGGTTCACCTCCTGCCGATCCCGCCGCTCGAAGGACGCCAGGCTCCTCGCGGCTCATCTATGCACCTCACGTACCGAGTGCCCGTGCGCCTCGTGCACCCTGTGTGCCTCGTGCGCCTTGTGCGCCTCTTGTACCGACCCGACTGGGCCCCAGTAGGCCTGTCACATTTCTCGATGAGACGATTATGTCTCACATGGGTTATCGTCGTCTCATGACTCTCGACCGTGAGCAGGTCCTGCGCAGCGCCGCCGCCCTGCTGACCCACAAATCGACCGCCACCATGGACGAGGTCGCCAAAGCGGCGGGGATCGGCCGTGCCACCCTGCACCGCCACTTCGCCGGGCGCGACGCGCTGGTGAAGGCGCTGGAGAATCTGGGCCTCCAGGAGTTCGAGGCGGCCCTGGACGCCGCCCGGCTCGACGAGGACACCTCCGAGGAGGGGCTCCGTCGTCTCATCGCGGCCGTCGAGCCCAGCGCCGGTCTGCTCTCGTTCCTGGTCAACGAGAACCAGCTCTTCGAGGGTGACCAGGTCAACGAGGGCTGGAACCGGGCCGACGCCCGGGTCTCCGCCTTCTTCCGCCGCGGCCAGGAACGCGGCGAATTCCGTATCGACCTCACCCCCGCCTGGCTGACCGAGGCCCTCTACGGGCTCGTCGGCACCGGCGCCTGGTCCGTCAAGGCGGGGCGGGTCGCCGCACAGGACTTCCAGTACATGATCGTCGAGCTGCTGCTCGGCGGAGCCCGCCGGAGCGTGGAGCAGTGACCAGCATCGACCAGCACCCGAAGACCACGGACGAGGTACGCCGCCCGGGGCGGTGGATCGCGCTCTCCGTGCTCGTCCTCGCCGTGCTGCTGGTGGCCGTCGACGCCACCGTCCTCGGCCTCGCCACCCCCTTCCTCAGCGAGGACCTCGCGCCCACCGGCAACCAGCTGCTCTGGATCGGTGACGTCTACTCCTTCGTCATCGCCGGTCTGCTCGTCTCGATGGGCTCCCTCGGCGACCGCATCGGCCGCAAGAAGCTGCTGCTGATCGGTGCCGTGGCGTTCGGCGCGGTCTCCGTGCTCAACGCGTACGCGACCACGCCCGAGATGATGATCGTGGCCCGGGCGCTGCTCGGTGTCGCGGGCGCCACCCTGATGCCGTCCACCCTCGCCCTGATCCGCAACCTCTTCCACGACCCGCGCGAGCGCAGCCTCGCCATCGGTATCTGGGGTGCGGCCGCATCGGCGGGCGCGGCCGTCGGCCCGGTCGTCGGCGGGTTCCTGCTCGAACACTTCTGGTGGGGTTCGGTCTTCCTGATCAACCTGCCGGTGATGGCCGTGCTCGTGGTCGTCGGCGTCAAGCTGATCCCCGAGTCCAAGAACCCGGCCCCGGGCCCGTGGGACATGCTCAGCGTCGGGCTCTCGCTGTTCGGCATGATCGGTGTCGTGTACGCCATCAAGGAGACGGCCTCGCACGGGGTGGGCTGGGGCCCGGCCGCGGCCGCCGTCCTCGGCGCCGTCGCGCTCACCTGGTTCGTCCGCAGACAACTCCACCTGCCCGCACCGTTGCTGGACATCCGGCTCTTCCACCACCGGGGCTTCTCCGGCGCGGTCCTGGCCGACCTGCTGACCATTCTCGGCCTGTCGGGTCTGGTCTTCTTCCTCTCCCAGTTCCTGCAACTGGTCCAGGGCCGGGGGCCGCTGGAGGCCGGGCTCGCCGAACTGCCCGCCGCCATCGGCGCGGTGACCGCCGGTCTGCTGGCCGGATTCGCCGCCCGCCGGTTCTCGGTCCGCTCGGTCGTGGCGGGCGGACTCGGCGCGGTCGGGCTGGCGCTCGGCTCGGTGACCCTGCTCGACCAGCACACCGGTTACCCGCTGCTCGGCTCCATGCTGCTGATCGTCGGCGTCGGCGCCGGGTTCTCCTTCACCGTCACCGCCGACGTCATCCTCTCCAGCGTCCCGAAGGAGCAGGCCGGTTCCGCGTCGGCCGTCTCGGAAACGGCGTACGAGCTCGGCGCCGCCCTCGGTATCGCCCTGCTCGGCTCCATCGTCACCGGCGTCTACCGGGGCTTCCCGACCCCGGCGGGCATCCCCGCCGATGTGGCGGGGGCGGCCCACGAGTCGCTCGGCGGAGCCGTCGAAGCGGCCACCGCGCTCCCCGCCGCCCAGGCCGGGCCGCTGATCTCGGCGGCCCAGGAGGCGTTCGTCGAGGGGATGCGGTCCGCCGCCGGTGTCGGGTCGGTGGTGCTGCTGGCGGCAGCCGTCGCCGCCTGGTTCCTGCTGAAGGGCCAGAAGCTGGAGGACGGGGTCGAGCACCCGTAGTCCGTACATGGGGAAGGGGCCGCCCCCCCCCCGACGGGGGGCGGGGCCCGCCCCCGGACAAGCCGTA
>NZ_JBHYVE010000029.1:79873-104205 GCF_042750035.1 Streptomyces sp. NPDC059452 | reverse complement strand
CCACCCCCGGCCCCCCCCGGCGGCCGCCCACGCGCGGGGGCGGGGCGCGGCTAAAACCCCGGGGCCCGGCCCTCTGGACTGCCGACGGCTACGCGCTCAGCGAGCGCGAACCGCTCAGTTGTCGTCCTCGTCGATCAGGAACCCACGCATCGGCGACGGCGCCTGCTGCATCGGCTGCGGCGCCTGAGGCCGAACCGGCGCCATCGGCTGCGTCATCGCGGGCGACATCTGCTGCTGCCCACCGTAGGACGGCGCACCGCCCATGGACTGGCCGCCACCCATCTGCTGGCCACCATGGCCACCGTGGTTGGAGCTGCCCATGGAGTGACCCATCGCACCCGCACCGGCCGGAGCCAGCGAGGGGGACGGCGGCAGCGAGGCGGTCGCCGGAGTCCGCGGCGGGGCGAGCGAGTCGTCCGACTGGGTCTCCAGCTGACGCAGCTGGCTCTCCAGGTAGGACTTCAGCCGCGTGCGGTACTCGCGCTCGAAGCCACGCAGGTCCTCGACCTTGCGCTCCAGCGTCGCGCGGGCCGACTCCAGCGAGCCCATCGCCACGCGGTGCTTCTCCTGCGCGTCCCGCTCCAGGGCGTCCGCCTTGGCGCGCGCGTCACGCTCCAGACCCTCGGCACGGCTCCGCGCCTCGCCGACGATCTTGTTGGCCTCGGAACGGGCCTCCGCGATCGCCTGGTCGGCGGTCTGCTGTGCGAGCGAGAGGACACGGGCGGCGCTGTCGCCACCGGGGCCCTGCCCCTGCTGCTGCATCTGCGGCGGCTGCTGCATCTGCTGCATCTGCTGCTGGGGGTGCTGACCCATGGGGCCGCCCATCGGACCGCCCTGCATCGGGCCGGGGCCGTGCGGACCCTGCGGGCCGCCGTGACCGCCCTGGGGGCCGTGGCCGCTGGGACCGGCAGGCAGCTGCGGAGCTCCACCGGGCAGCTGGGGCGGACCCATCTGCGGGGGCTGCTGCTGCGGCGGTCCAGATATGGCGGCGGGGACGGGCGCACCCGGGCGGTCCTGCTGCTCCGGGGGCTTGCGCATACCCTGCTGCTGCTGTTGCTGCTGCTGGTTCTGCGCGGCGGCACGCGTCGCGGCGGCCAGCTTGGCGCGCAGGTCCTCGTTCTCACGGAGCAGACGGGTCAGCTCCGATTCGACCTCGTCGAGAAAGGCATCGACCTCGTCCTCGTCATAGCCTTCTCGGAGGCGGACGGTCGTGAACTGCTTGTTCCGCACGTCCTCGGGGGTCAACGGCATCTCTTCTTCACCTCTACGTAGTCGTCGGCAGTCGGCAAGACCGTATCGCTCACAACCTGACCACAACGCTGATCAGGATGTAGACGATGATCATCAGAACGAAGAAGGACAGGTCGAGTGCCACGCCCCCGAGACGCAGCGGCGGAATGAACCGCCGCAGAAGCTTGAGCGGTGGATCGGTGACAGTGTAGGTGGCCTCAAGTACGACCACCATCGCCTTGCCGGGTTGCCATGAACGTGCGAACTGGAAGACGTAGTCCATGACCAGCCGGAAGATCAGCACGATGAGGAAACACATCAGCGCGATATAGACCACATCCAGTGCGACGCCCATGTCCCGCGCTTCCCTCTCCCCTGGCTCTCGTTGCTCCGGCCTCGTGGCCGGCACCGGCCTCGCGGCCGGGTTGTTCCCGGTGTCGTGTTCTCAGCTCTGGTTGAAGAATCCGCCCTCTGCGATGCGGGCCTTGTCCTCCGCCGTGACATCGACGTTAGCAGGCGACAACAGGAACACCTTCTGCGTCACGCGTTCAATGCTGCCATGGAGCCCGAAGACGAGTCCTGCGGCAAAGTCGACAAGTCGCTTTGCGTCCGTATCGTCCATCTCCGTGAGGTTCATGATCACCGGAGTGCCCTCACGGAAGTGTTCCCCGATGGTACGGGCCTCGTTGTAGGTCCTGGGGTGCAGCGTGGTGATGCGGTACGGCTCCCGCTCGGACACGACCTTGGGCATGATCACCGGTGCGTTCTTCTCCATGTTCGGACGTTCGGGTGTGATGGATGCCACGGGGGCGATCCGGGCGGGTCGCCCGCTTTCCGCGGGGAGCTGAACCGGCTCGCGCTGAGCGGGCGGTTGCACCACTCGTACCGGTTCGTCCCTTTCGCGCTCACGCTCGCGCTCGCGTTCCACCTGGTGTGGCGGCTGGTGCCGGCGCCGCTCTGGCTCCGGCTCGGGCTCGAAGTCGTCATCGGGGTCGAAGCCCCGGCCGTCGTACCCATCGTCCTCCACGAGGCCGAGGTAGACCGCCATCTTGCGCATAGCGCCGGCCATTTCCTGAGTCCTCCGCTCTGTGGTGGATCGGCATTCGTCACCAAGTGCCAGCGATCCACGGTGGTCTGCCCGTTCAGCTGGGGAATGACCATATTTTCTGCTGTGGTCCGACTTGCTTCGCGACGTTACCCGAGCCTGGGTCGGACTCCGAGTACCGCCGTACCGACGCGTACATGTGTCGCTCCGGCCGCCACCGCGTCCTCCAGGTCCGCACTCATGCCCGCGGAGACCATGGTGGCAGCCGGATGACCGGTGCGCAGGCCGGACGCGAATTCCATCAGCCGGTCGAACGCGGCCCGTTGCCGTCCGGCAAACGGTCCGGCGAGCGGCGCCACGGTCATCAGACCGTCGAGCCGCAGCCCCTCGGCCGCGTCGACCGCGGCCGCCAACTCCTCGATCCCGTCCGGCGCGACCCCGCCGCGCTCACCGCGCTCGCCGCTCTCCGCGTCCAGGGCGACCTGGATCAGACAGCCGAGCTCGCGGTCCGCGCGGACCGCGGCGGCCGAGAGGGCCGTGACGAGCTTGATCCGGTCCACCGACTGCACGACATCGGCATAACTCGTCACAGAACGAACCTTGTTCGTCTGCAATTGTCCGACAAAGTGCCATGTCAGGGAAAGATCCGCACAAGCGGTGGCTTTCGGTGCCGCGTCCTGGTCACGATTCTCGGCGACATGACGCACACCCAGTTCGTGCAGGATCCGCACATCGCTCGCGGGGTAGGTCTTGGTGACCACGATCAGGGTCACTTCCTCGCGCTTGCGGCCGGCCGCGGCGCAGGCGGAGGCGATCCTTTCCTCCACCTGTGCGAGGTTCGCCGCGAGTTGAGCCTTACGGTCCGTCATGCCCTATCAGTCCAACCAGACATATCCGGCGAGCCGCCCGGTGGTGCGGTCGCGTCGGTACGAGAAGTGGTCGCCCGATTCACGGGTGCAGACCGGCGAACGGTGCAGGTCGCTCACCCCGAGTGCGGCGAGCTGGGCGTGGACTCCGCCGGTGACGTCCACCGCCGGGGTCCCCCAGCCGGTCTCGGACCAGGTGCCGGGGACGGCTTCGGCGACCTCGGCCCGCATCTCCTCCGGCACCTCGTAGCACCGTCCGCAGACGGCAGGTCCGGTGTGCGCGGTGATCCGGGACGGGTGTGCGCCCAGCGCGGTCATGGACTCGACCACCGCCGGGACGACTCCGGCGACCAGTCCCGGCCGCCCGGCGTGCGCCGCCCCGACGACTCCGGCGACCGGGTCGGCGAGGAGGACGGGGACGCAGTCGGCGGTGAGGACCGCGAGCGCCAGTCCGCGCCGCGTGGTCACCAGCGCGTCCACGGCCGGGATCTCCGCGCCCGCGCCCCAGGGTCCGTCGACCACCGCCACGTCCCGGCCGTGCACCTGGTTCATCCAGACGACCGAGGCCGGGTCGAGGCCGAGCCGACGGGCCGCGCGCTCGCGGTTCGCGCCGACGGCGGCGGGGTCGTCACCGACCGCGCCGCCGAGGTTGAGCTCACCGAACGGAGCGGCGCTCACCCCGCCCCACCGGTCGGTGAAGGCGAAATGAGCGCTGCCCGTGGCGGTGTCCGCCCGATGCTGACCTATCACTTCAAGAAGTCCGGTACGTCCAGCTCTTCGGCCTGGGTGTCCTGGTAGGGACGGGCCGGGGGGACGTGCGGCGGAGAGACCTGCGACAGCGGGCTCTCGCTCGAAGCCGACGCGGGGGCGGGCTCGGCCGGGGCCGGGCTCTCCTCGCGCGGAGGTACGGAACCGAGTCCGCCCGCCGGGCGTGCGGGCTCGGGGGACCTGGCCGGGGCGGCCGGCTCCTCCCGCTTGTTCGTGTTCGCGCCGAGGGCGCTCTCGCGCCGGGCGGGCGGCTGTCCGCCGTCGAACCCCGCCGCGATCACGGTGACGCGGACCTCGTCACCGAGGGCGTCGTCGATGACGGCGCCGAAGATGATGTTGGCCTCGGGGTGCGCCGCCTCGCTCACCAGCTGGGCGGCCTCGTTGATCTCGAAGAGACCGAGGTCGCTGCCGCCGGAGATGGAGAGCAGGACACCGCGGGCGCCGTCGATGGACGCCTCCAGGAGCGGCGAGGAGATCGCCATCTCCGCCGCCGCCACCGCGCGGTCGTCGCCGCGGGCGGAGCCGATGCCCATGAGCGCCGATCCGGCCTCGGACATGACCGACTTGACGTCGGCGAAGTCGAGGTTGATCAGACCCGGGGTGGTGATGAGGTCGGTGATGCCCTGGACGCCCGAGAGCAGCACCTGGTCGGCCGACTTGAAGGCGTCGAGCACGCTGACCTGGCGGTCCGAGATGGACAGCAGGCGGTCGTTGGGGATGACGATGAGGGTGTCGACCTCTTCGCGGAGCTCGGCGATGCCGTCCTCCGCCTGGTTCGCGCGCCGACGGCCCTCGAAGGTGAACGGGCGGGTGACCACACCGATCGTCAGGGCGCCGAGCGAGCGCGCGATGTTGGCGACGACGGGTGCGCCGCCGGTGCCGGTGCCGCCGCCCTCTCCGGCGGTGACGAAGACCATGTCGGCCCCCTTGAGGACCTCCTCGATCTCCTCACGGTGGTCCTCTGCCGCCTTACGACCGACGGCCGGGTTCGCCCCGGCGCCGAGGCCCCGGGTGAGTTCGCGGCCGACGTCGAGCTTGACGTCGGCGTCGCTCATCAACAGGGCTTGTGCATCCGTGTTGATCGCGATGAACTCGACGCCCTTGAGACCGACCTCGATCATTCGGTTGATGGCATTGACACCACCGCCGCCGACACCGATGACCTTGATGACTGCGAGGTAGTTCTGCGGTGCTGCCACGTCGAAGGCCTCTCGCCTCGAGTTACGTGTCGTCGCTCTGCGGGGGAACCGCGGCGACGACTGATGTCGATGGGGACGGTCCGAACGCCGACCCAAACCCTAACGTTCAACTTTAGGGTTACCAGTGTGTCTGCTTCCTGGACTCTTCCGAACAGGACACTAAGTCGACAAGTGGCGCACGTTCAACGAACACGCCGAACCTCCCGTTTTTCTTTTCACCCTATGTGATCACCCGTAGCGCTGACCAACCAGGGTGCTGGCCAGCACAAATGCACGTCAACTCGCCGATACCGCCGGGGCGGTGGGGGCACTCACGTCGAACTGTCCCGCTTTGGGAGCGGCCTTCATCAGAGCCGTGAGAACACGCGCCTTCACCGGCCCGTCCTCACCACTGCCCCAGGTCACCACACGATCCCGGGTCAGCCGCAAGGAGATCCCGTCGTACGAGGTGACCCGTACGGCCACGGTGTCCTCGGCGACACCCCCGGGGAGGTCGCCCGCGACCCGGACCGCTTCCCGCAACAGACGGTCACTGCCGAACCGGCGCAGACCGGCCGACCGCTCGGGGACCAGCTCCAGCAGGGGGACGCCCTCGGGGGCCCGGTCCACCGTGGCGAAACGGACGCCCTTGGCGTCCACTTCGACGAACTTCGCACCCTTTTCGACCAGTAGGACCGGCTTGCGTTCGGTCACCTTAAGGCCGATGCCGTGCGGCCAGGACCGTACGACATCCACCGAGTCGATACGAGGCAGCTTCTGGCGCAACCGGGCCTCCATCGCATCGGTGTCCACGGAGACGAGGGGGGCTCCCATCGGCACCGCGGCAACCGCTTCCACCTCCTGACGGGTCAGCACCTCGACCCCGGTGGTGGAGACGCGTTCGACCCGGAGCCAGGAGGAACCGTAGAGCGCCCAGACAACGAACCCGGTGAGCAGGGCCACCGCGACGCCGGTCAGGATCAGCAGCGTACGGCGGCCGATCCGGCGCTTCACGGGGCCGATGTGCGGCGGCCGGGCGGCGGTGTCCGCCCGCCCCGCTGCGCCGCGCTGGGCGGTCGTCGGTCCGGCCACGCTCGCTCCTTCGCCCGGGCCCGGGGCGTGCGCCCCGGACCCGCACCGCCTCACGCCTGGCGGCGGGAGGCAATCGCTTCGTACACCATGCCGACGAGCAGGTCGTCGGCGTCGCGCCGGCCGAACTCGGCCGCGGCGCGGGACATTTCGTACAGCCGGTGGGGGTCCGACAGCACCGGCAGGACGTTGCCCTGCACCCACTCGGGGGTCAGCGCCGCGTCGTCCACCAGCAGTCCGCCGCCGGCGTTGACCACCGGCTGGGCGTTCAGCCGCTGTTCGCCGTTGCCGATCGGCAGCGGGACGTAGGCGGCGGGGAGCCCGACGGCGGAGAGTTCGGCGACGGTCATCGCGCCCGCGCGGCAGAGCATCATGTCGGCCGCGGCGTACGCGAGGTCCATCCGGTCCACGTACGGTACCGGGATGTACGGCGGCATCCCGGGCATGTTGTCGATTCGCGGCAATTCGTTCTTCGGGCCGACCACATGGAGGATCTGGATCCCGGAGCGCTGGAGCAGCGGCGCGACCCGCTGGACCACCTCGTTGAGGTGGCGGGCGCCCTGCGAGCCGCCGGAGACCAGCAGCGTGGGCAGGTTGGGGTCGAGGCCGAAGGAGGCGCGGGCCTCGGGGCGGACCCGGGCGCGGTCCAGGGTGGCGATGGTGCGGCGCAGCGGGATGCCGATGTAGCGGGCGCCGCGCAGCTTGCTGTCCGGCGTGGAGACGGCGACTCCGTGGGCGTACCGGGAGCCGATCTTGTTGGCGAGGCCCGGGCGGGCGTTGGCCTCGTGGACCACGATGGGCACGCCGACGCGCTTGGCGGCGAGGTAGCCGGGCAGCGCGACGTAACCGCCGAAGCCGACCACACAGTCCGCCTTGGTGCGCTCCAGGACCTGCTCGGCGGCCTTGATGGTGCCGCGCAGCCGGCCCGGGACGGTGATCAGCTCGGGGGTGGGCTTACGGGGCAGCGGCACGGCAGGGATGAGGGCGAGCTCGTACCCCCGCTCGGGTACGAGCCTGGTCTCCAGGCCGCGCTCCGTGCCGAGGGCAGTGATTCCCACGGTCGGGTCCTGCCTGCGCAGGGCGTCTGCGAGGGCAAGCGCGGGCTCGATGTGCCCGGCGGTCCCCCCGCCGGCGAGTACGACATGCACCGAAATTCACCGCTCTCCGGACGGACGCTTCTTGACGCGCCGTCTCATCGTCTTCCATCTCACCCCGGGCCTCCGCATGGCCAGGGCCGCCTTCGCGGCGGGGTCGTCCCGCGCGAAGGCGATCATGAGCCCGACCGCGAACATCGTCGGCAGCAGGGCGGATCCTCCGTAGGAGAACAGCGGGAGCGGGACACCGGCGATCGGCAACAGGCCGAGCACCGCACCGATGTTGATCACGGCCTGGGCCATGATCCAGGTGGTCACGCCTCCCGCGGCATACCTGACGAAGGGGTCCTCCATGCGTCCGGCCACGCGGATACCCGCATAGCCTAGAGCCGCGAACAGGGCGAGCACTGACAGAGTCCCCGCAAGACCCAGTTCCTCACCGGTGATCGCGAAGATGAAGTCGGTGTGGGGTTCGGGGAGTTGACCCCATTTTTCCACACTCGCACCCAGCCCGGAACCGAACCATCCGCCGGAGGCCAGGGCGTAGATTCCGTGGGCGGCCTGCCAGCAGCCGGCCTCCGGGTCGGGTTCGCCGACGATGCCCATGCAGGAGAGCCGGGACATCCGGTTGGGGCTGGTCCAGATCAGCAGGAACGCGATGACGGCGGCGAATCCGAGCACTCCGGCGAAGAGCCGGGTGGGAGCTCCGGCCAGCCAGAGCAGGCCGAACAGGATCGCCGTGAGGATGATCGCGGTCCCCATGTCGCCGCCGAGCATGATCAGTCCGAGCAGCATGAAGGCGACCGGCACGAGCGGCACGAGCATGTGCTTCCACTGGGTCAGCAACCGCTTGTCCTGCTTGCGGGCGAGCAGGTCGGCGCCCCAGAGGATGAGGGCGAGCTTGCCGAACTCGCTGGGCTGGAGCTGGAACGGACCGCCGAGGTAGAGCCAGTTCTGGTTGCCGCCGCGGGAAAGCCCTATCCCCGGCACCTGGACCAGGACCATCAGGAAGACCGTGATCATGAGCATCGGGTAGGCGAGCCCGCGGTGCAGCTTCACCGGCATCCGGGAGGCGAGCAGCATGAGCGCGCCCCCGATGACGGCGGCGACGAACTGCTTGCCGAAGAAGTACGTCGACGACTTGTCGATGCTCAACGCCTTGATCATCGAGGCGGAGTAGACCATCACCAGGCCCAGCACGGTGATCAGAAGGCTGGAGCCGAGGATCACGTAGTAGGCGGTCAGGGGCCGGTCCCAGGCCCGGCGCGCCCGCTCGTAGAGGCGCCGTACGCCACCGCCGCGCGGGGTCCGGGGGGCCGGGGAGCCGCGGCCGGCGCCTCGGGGCGGCGTCGGCCGCCGACTGCGTACGGCGGAGCTCTTCTCGGCCGGCATTGTCGCTGTCCCCTCCACTGCTCGTGCCCGGGGGCGCGGCCCCGGCGCGGAGCCCGGTCGGTCAGGCGCTCGTCTCGGCGCGCGCGCGGACCGCGTCCGCGAACGCCTCGCCCCGCTCGGTGTAGTTGGTGAACATGTCCATGGAGGCGCAGGCCGGGGCCAGGAGTACGGTGTCGCCCGGCCGGGCGAGCCGGGCGGCGTGCTCGACGGCCTCGGACATGGCCCCAGTGTCGGTCCGGTCGAGGTCGACCACCGGGACTTCGGGGGCGTGTCGCGTCAGGGCTTCACGGATCAGCGCGCGGTCGGCGCCCATCAGCACGACCCCGCGCAGCCGCTTCGCCGCGCCGGTGACCAGCTCGTCGAAGGTGGCGCCCTTGGCGAGGCCGCCCGCGATCCAGACGATGGAGTCGTAGGCGGCGAGGGAGGCCTCGGTGGCGTGGGTGTTGGTGGCCTTCGAGTCGTCGACGTAGGCCACTTCGCCGATGTCCGCCACGTGCTCGATGCGGTGGGCGTCGGGGCGGAAGGCGCGCAGCCCGTCGCGGACGGCGGCCGGTTCCACGCCGAAGGCGCGGGCGAGGGCGGCGGCGGCCAGCGCGTTGGCGATGTTGTGCGGGGCGGGCGGGTTCACGTCGGAGACCTCGGCCAGCTCCTGGGCCTGCTTCTGGCGGTTCTTCACGAAGGCCCGGTCGACGAGGATGCCGTCGACCACGCCGAGCTGCGAGGGGCCGGGGGTGCCGAGGGTGAAGCCGATGGCGCGGCAGCCCTCCTCGACGTCGGCCTCGCGGACCAGCTCCTCGGTGGCGGGGTCGGCCGCGTTGTAGACGCAGGCGACGGTGTTGCCCTCGTAGACCCGGCCCTTGTCGGCGGCGTACGCCTCCATCGAGCCGTGCCAGTCGAGGTGGTCCGGGGCCAGGTTGAGGACGGCGGCGGAGTGGGCGCGCAGGGAGGGTGCCCAGTGCAGCTGGTAGCTGGAGAGCTCGACGGCGAGGACGTCGTACTCCTGCTCGCCGAGCACCGCGTCCAGCAGCGATACGCCGATGTTGCCGACCGCCGCGGTGCGCAGGCCCGCCGCTTCGAGGATCGAGGCCAGCATCCGTACGGTGGTGGTCTTGCCGTTGGTGCCGGTGACGGCGAGCCAGGGGGCGGCCTTGCGGCCGTTGGTGCCGCGCAGCCGCCAGGCGAGTTCGACGTCGCCCCAGATGTCGACGCCCGCCTCGGCGGCAGCCAGGAAGAGCGGCTTGTCCGGCTGCCAGCCGGGGGCGGTGACGACGAGTTCCGTGGACGGCGGCAGGGTGGCGCCGTCGCCGAGGCGCACGGTGATGCCGAGCGCCTCCAGTTCGGCCGCCTGCGCGCGGGCGCGCTCGTCGTCGCCGTCGTTGACGACGGTGACGAGCGCGCCGCGCTCGTGCAGGGCGCGGGCCGCGGGGATACCGCTGACGCCGAGCCCGGCGACGGTGACGTGCTTGCCCTGCCAGTCCGCGGTGCTCACTTCTTGGCTGCCCATCCTGCGTAGAAGAGGCCGAGTCCGACGATCACGCACATGCCCTGGATGATCCAGAAGCGGACCACGACAAGGACTTCGGACCACCCCTTGAGTTCGAAGTGGTGCTGGAGCGGCGCCATCCGGAAGACCCGCTTGCCGGTCATCTTGAACGAACCGACCTGGATGACCACGGACATGGTGATCATCACGAAGAGGCCGCCGAGGATGGCGAGCAGGAACTCGGTGCGGGACAGGATCGCGAGGCCCGCGAGGGCGCCGCCGAGGGCGAGCGAACCGGTGTCGCCCATGAAGATCTTGGCGGGCGAGGTGTTCCACCACAGGAAGCCGAAACAGGCACCCATCAGGGCCGAGGCCACGACGGCGAGGTCGAGTGGGTCGCGTACCTCGAAACAGGCGCTGGGGTTGGTCAGGTTGGCCGCGTTGGCGCAGGACTCCTGGAACTGCCAGAGACCGATGAAGGTGTAGGCGCCGAAGACCATCACCGAGGCACCGGTGGCCAGTCCGTCGAGGCCGTCCGTGAGGTTCACGCCGTTGGACATGGCGAGGATCATGAACAGCGCCCAGACGCAGAACAGCACCGGGCCGATCGACCAGCCGAAGTCCTCGACGAACGAGAGCCGGTCGGAGGCGGGGGTGTTGCCCCGGGAGTCCGCGAACTGGAGCGAGAGCACCGCGAAGGCGATGCCGACGATCAGCTGGCCGGCCATCTTCGCCTTGGCCCGCAGCCCGAGCGAACGCTGCTTGACGATCTTGATGTAGTCGTCGAGGAAGCCGACGAGCCCCATCCCGGCCATCAGGAACAGCACGAGGATGCCGGAGTACCGGATGTCCTCGCCGGTGATCACCTTCGCGAGGAAGTACGCGATGATCGTCGCCAGGATGAAGGCGATGCCGCCCATCGTCGGCGTGCCCTTTTTGCTGCCGTGCGTGCGCGGGCCGTCGTCCCGGATGAACTGCCCGTATCCCTTGCGGGCCAGCAGCTTGATCAGCAGCGGGGTCCCGACCAGGGTCAGGAAGAGCCCGATGGCCCCCGCGAAGAGGATCTGCCTCATCGGCCGGCGACCTCGCCCTCGGTCGAGTTCTCCAGCAGTGCCTGGGCGACCTTCTCCAGGCCGACCGACCGGGACGCCTTCACCAGCACGACGTCTCCCGGGCGCAGTTCACTGCGCAACAGGTCGACGGCCGCCTGTGCGTCGGACACGTGCACCGACTCCTCACCCCACGAACCCTCGTTATATGCGCCCAGTTGCAGCCAGGAGGCTTCTCTCCCCCCGACAGCGACGAGCTTGCTGACGTTGAGCCGGACGGCGAGCCGTCCGACCGCGTCGTGCTCGGCGAGCGACGCGTCACCGAGCTCGGCCATCTGACCGAGCACCGCCCAGGTGCGCCCCCCGTCGGCCGCTCGGGCCTGGCCCATGGCGGCCAGCGCACGCAGTGCGGCTCTCATGGATTCGGGGTTCGCGTTGTAGGCGTCATTGACGACCGTCACACCGTCCGGACGCTCGGTGACCTCCATGCGCCAGCGGGAGAGGGTGCCCGCCTCCGAGAGCGCCTCGGCGATCTCGGTCACGGACATGCCCAACTCATGGGCGACGGCGGCCGCGGCGAGCGCGTTCGACACGTGGTGCTCACCGTACAGGCGCATGGTCACGTCGCTGCACCCGGTGGGTGTGTGGAGCTCGAAGGCGGGCCGCCCGTCGGGGGTCATCCGGACCTTCTCGCCCCGTACGTCCGCATCCGGGTCTTCTCCGAAGAGCAGAACCCGGGCCCTGGTGCGCGCAGCCATCGCGCGTACGAGGTGGTCGTCGGCGTTGAGCACGGCGCAGCCGTCCTCGGGGAGCACCTCGACCAGTTCGCCCTTGGCCTGGGCGATCGCCTCCCGGCTGCCGAACTCCCCGAGGTGGGCGGAGCCGACGTTGAGGACCAGGCCGATGCGGGGCGGGGTGAGGTCGGCGAGGTAGTGGATGTGCCCGATGCCCCGGGCGCCCATCTCCAGGACCAGGTGCTGGGTCTCGGGGGTGGCGCGCAGGGCGGTGAGCGGCAGGCCGATCTCGTTGTTGAGGGAGCCCGGCGTCCAGACGGTCGGACCGTGGCGCTGGAGGAGCTGCGCGATCAGGTCCTTGGTGGACGTCTTGCCCGCGGAGCCGGTGAGCGCGACGACGGTGGTGCCGAGGCGTTCGACGACGGTACGGGCGAGGGCGCCGAGCGCGCCGACGACGTCGTCCACGACGATCGCCGGAACGCCGACGGGACGGGCGGCCAGGACGGCTGCCGCGCCCGCCTCGACGGCGCGCTGCGCGTAGTCGTGGCCGTCCACCCGCTCGCCGGCGAACGCGGCGAACAGGGTGCCGGGTCCGGCCTCGCGGGAGTCGATGACGACGGGGCCGGTGACGGTGACTGCCGGGTCCGGTATGTCGTGCGGCTGCCCGCCGACGATTTCGGCGATCTCGGCGAGGGAAAGGGTGATCACTTGGTCATCCCTGACTGTTGTTCTCGTGGTGAGGGGCACGGTCCGCGGCGCCACTGCGCCCCAGGGACCGCTCGATGGCGTCGTGCAGGACCTTGCGGTCGTCGAAGGAGCGTACGACCCCGTGGATGTCCTGGCCCTGCTCGTGGCCCTTGCCCGCGACGAGGACGGTGTCGCCGGGTTCGGCGCGGGCGACGGCGGCGGCGATGGCGGAGGCCCGGTCGGCGTCGACCAGGACGTCGCCGCGTTCGTGGACGGGGACCTCGGCGGCGCCGGAGAGCATCGCGGCGAGGATCGCGAGGGGGTCCTCGGAGCGGGGGTTGTCGGAGGTCAGTACGGCGGTGTCGGCGAGGCGGGCGGCCGCCGCGCCCATCGGGCCGCGCTTGGTGGTGTCGCGGTCGCCGCCGCAGCCGAGCACGATGTGCACCCGGCCCTCGGTGACCTTCTGCAGGGAGCGCAGTACGGACTCGACGGCGTCGGTCTTGTGCGCGTAGTCGACGACGGCGAGGTAGGGCTGTCCTGCGTCCACCCGCTCCAGCCGTCCCGGGACCCCGGGGACGGCCGCGATGCCGTCGGCGGCGGTCTGCGGGTCGACGCCCGCTACGGCCAGGGTGACGATCGCGGCGAGGGTGTTGGCCACGTTGAACGGGCCGGGCAGCGGGGCGCGGGCGGCGATCCGCTCGCCCCCCGGGCCGACGGCGGTGAAGGTGCTGTCCTGCGGGCCGACCTTGACGTCCTCGGCGTGCCAGTCGGCGTCCGGGTGGCCCTCGGCGGAGAAGGTGGTGACCGGGACGCCGGACTCGCTGATGAGCCGGCGGCCGTACTCGTCGTCGAAGTTCACCACGCCCCGGTGGGAGCGCTCGGGGGTGAAGAGCTGCGCCTTGGCCTGGAAGTAGTCCTCCATGCCGGAGTGGAACTCCATGTGCTCCGGGCTGAGGTTGTTGAAGACGGCGACGTCGAAGACGCAGCCGTCGACCCGGCCGAGCACGAGGGCGTGGCTGGAGACCTCCATGGCGACGGCCTCGACGCCGCGTTCGCGCATGACGGCGAACAGGGCCTGGAGGTCGGTGGCTTCGGGGGTGGTGCGCTCGGACTTGATGCGCTCGTCGCCGATGCGCATCTCGACGGTGCCGATGAGTCCGGTGGCCCGGCCGGCCGCGCGCAGTCCGCCCTCGACCAGGTACGCGGTGGTGGTCTTGCCGGAGGTTCCGGTGATGCCGATCTGGAGGAGACCGATGCCGGGCCGCCCGTAGATGTCGGCGGCCAGCTCGCCCATGACGGCGCGCGGGTCCTCGGCGACCAGGACCGGCAGCCCGGTGGCGGCGGCGCGTTCGGCGCCCGTCGGGTCGGTGAGGACGGCAACGGCGCCGAGGCCCGCGGCCTGGGCGGCGAAGTCGGCGCCGTGGAGGCGGGCGCCGGGCAGGGCCGCGTACACGTCTCCGGGGCGCACGGCCCGCGAGTCGTGGGTGATGCCGGTGACCTCACCGGATCCGGCCGCTTCGACGCCGAGCCGGCCGGCCAGCTCGCCGAGGGGGGTGGGCCGGAGCCGGTCCGGTCGGGGCGCTCCCGGGTAGGTCACAGGCGCGTCCTTCTGGGTGGTTTGGGACTGATCAGCGTGGGGCACGGCGGTGAGCGTACCGGGCCGGTGCGGGCTCTCGCGAAGCGAGGGACCGGGTCCCGGGAAGTTCTCGTTCCGGTTCCCGGGATCGGGGGTGATGGTTGTCACTGAGGGTTCCCTTGGGGAGATGCTCGCGCATCCCCGTGTTCACTCGCCGGGTTTGAAGGACACCGGCAGCCGGGGCGGCTCGCTGCCGGACGGTGGTACCTGGAGCGTCTTGAGTGCGAACTCCATGACCTGCTTGTGGATCGGGCCGCAGATCTGGCCGCCGAAGTAGCTTCCCTTGGTGGGGTTCTGGATCGCGCAGTAGACGGTGATCTGCGGATCGTCGGCCGGGGCGAACCCGGCGAAGGAGGCGGTGTAGCCCTTGTAGACGCCGCGCACCGGGTCGACCCGGTTGGCGGTGCCGGTCTTGCCCGCGCCCCGGTAGCCGGGGATGGCGGCCTTGGTGCCGGTGCCCTCCTGGTCGCCGACGACGGATTCCAGCATGGCCGCCAGGGTCTTGGCGGTCTTCTCGCTGACCACCCGGGTCTCCTCGGGGGCCGGGGCGGGGGTGAAGCGGCCGTCGGCGCCCTTGCTCCCGCGGACGAGCGTGGGGGCGATCCGTACGCCGCCGTTGGCGATGGTGGAGTAGACCGAGGCGGCCTGGACGGCGTTGACCGAGAGGCCCTGGCCGAAGGGGATCGTGTACTGCTGCGAGGTCGACCAGTCCTTGGGGTGGGCGAGGAGGCCGGGCGACTCGCCGGGGTAGCCGAGCCCGGTCGTCGCGCCGAGGCCGAACTTGCGCAGGTAGTCGTAGAGGACCTGGTTGGACTCTGCCTGGGTCTTGCCGAGCTGACCGGTCGCCAGGATGGTGCCGATGTTGCTGGACTTGGCGAGGACCCCGTTGAGCGTGAGGTACCAGGTGGGGTGGTCGACGTCGTCCTTGAAGAGCCGGTCGCCGCGGTGCAGCCGGTTGGGGACGGTGACATGGGTGCCGGGCGTGGCGGCCCCCTCCTCCAGCACGGCGGCGATCGACATGACCTTGCTGGTGGAGCCGGGCTCGTACACGTCCTGGAGGGCCGCGTTGCCGAGCGAGGCCGAGGTGGCCTGGGAGAGGTCGTTGGGGTCGTAGCCGGGCGCGTTGGCCATGGCCAGCAGCTCGCCGGTCCGGGTGTTCTGCACGATGACGTAGCCGCGGTCGGCCTTGGACTTGGCGACCTGGTCGCTGATGGCCTTCTGGGCGGCCCACTGGATGTCGCGGTCGATGGTCAGCTCGATGTCGGAGCCGGGCACGGCCGGGATCTCGCTGCCGCCCGCCGTGGGGACGCGGCGGCCGCCGGACTGGGCGTAGCGGATCTTGCCGTCCTCGCCCGCGAGCTCCTTGTCCAGCTGCGATTCGATACCGCCGCCGCCCTTGCCGTCGGCGCTGACGAATCCCAGTATCCCGGCGGCGAGGTCCCCGTTGGGGTACACGCGCTTGGTGGTCGGCTCCTGGAGGACCCCGGCCAGCACGTTGGCGCCCGCGCCGCCGTTGCGCTCGTCCTCCAGGGCCTTCTCGGCGAAGACGGACTTGAGGTCCTTGATCTGCTTCCAGACCTGGGGGGTCTGCCGGTACGCGAGCACGGTGTAGCGGCTCTTGGGGGCCGAGAGCTTCTTGACGAGCTCGTCGACGTCCTTGCCGAGGATCGGGGCGAGCAGGGCGGCGGCCTGCTGGGGCGCGTCGGGGGCCTTGCTGTCCTCGGGCGTGAACATCTTCGGGTCGGCCGTGATGTTGTGCGCGTCCACGCTGGTGGCCAGCGCGACGCCCCTGCGGTCGGTGATCTCCCCGCGCTCGGCGGCGACCGTGTACTCCAGGTAGCGGTTCTTCTCGGCCTTGGCCGCGTACGCGCTGGCGTCGACGGCCTGGACCTGGAGCAGCCGGGCCACGAAGAGCAGCATGATCAGCGTCAGCCCGAGGCTGACGAGCCGCAGCCGGGGGCGCGGGCTGCCCAGGCGCAGCGAGCGGGGCGCGCGCCCGCGTGCGGTGGTGCGGCCCGGGGCGGGGCGGGGGCGGCGGGCCGGGGGGCGCGCGCCGGAGCGGCCGTTGGCCCCGCTGCGGGGGCGCGCCGGTCCGGGTACGCGGCGGCGCGGCGGTTCCTTGGGCGGCACTGCGTCACCTGCCGGGGGTGGTCGGGGGTGCGGACGGCGGGGTGTTCTCCGCTGCTGGGGTGGGGGTGGCGCCGGGTTCGGCACCGGCTTCCGGCGTTGCCTCGGGGGCTTCCGGCGCGGTCTCGGGGGCTTCTTGCGCGGAGGGGGCGGGGTCCGCTCCGTCGGCCGGGGCGCCGGCAGCGTCTTCGTCCTCGGCCCCGTCCTCGGAGGTCGGCCCGGGACTCGGGGTGGGGCTGGGCGAGGGCGGTGCGGTGGCCTCCGTGGGGACCCCCCGGACCGTGCCGTCGGGGTTGAGGAAGGCGGGGCTGCCGCCGGGGACCATGCCGAGTTCCCGGGCGCGGCGCTCCAGGGCGTCGGGCTGGGAGTAGCTGTCGACGTCGCGCTGGAGTGCCTGCTGCTCGTCGGTGAGTTCGGTGGTGTCCCGTTTGAGCTTGCTGAGCCTGAACGATCCTTCGTTGAGCGCGGAGTTCAGCAGGAGCAGGGTGATGAGTCCGCCGCCCAGGAGGAGGACGACCAGCAGGACGAAGGGGGTGCGGGCCGCGCTGCTGGGCGACGCGGACGGCATCAGCCGGGCAAGCCGTCCGGCGCGCCCCTTCAGCGGTGCGGCCGGTCTGCTCACCGCGCGCCCCCCGTGGTGCTCATCGCTCGTCCTCCCGGATGCGCTGGGCGCCGCGCAGCCGGGCGGGGGCGGCGCGCCGGTTCTCGGCGACCTCCTCCTCGGTGGGCAGCTCGGCACCCCGGGTGAGGAGCTTGAGGCGGGGCTGGTAGCGCTCGGGGACGACGGGCAGGCCGGGGGGCGCGGTGTTGGCGGCGCCCGCCGCGAAGACCTGCTTGACCAGCCGGTCCTCCAGCGAGTGGTACGAGAGCACGGCGATCCGGCCGCCGACCGCGAGGCTCGCCACGGCCGCCGGGATGGCCTGCTCCAGGACGCTGAGCTCGCCGTTGACCTCGATGCGCAGGGCCTGGAAGGTCCGCTTGGCCGGGTTGCCCCCGGTGCGCTTGGCGGCCTGCGGGAGCGAGTCGCGGATCAGCTCGACGAGCCGGGCACTGTTGCTGAACGGCTCCTTCTCGCGCTCGCGCACGACGGCGGAGACGATCCGCTTGGCCTGCTTCTCCTCGCCGTACGCCCGCAGGATCCGCACCAGCTCGCCTGGCGGGTAGGTGTTGAGCACCTCGGCCGCGCCGATGCCGGTGGACTGGTCCATGCGCATGTCGAGCGGGGCGTCCTGGGCGTACGCGAACCCCCGGTCGGCCTCGTCGAGCTGCATGGAGGAGACGCCGAGGTCGAAGAGGACGCCCTGGACCTTGGGGACGCCGAGCCGGGCGAGTACGTCGGGGAGTTCGTCGTAGACGGCGTGGACGAGGGTGGCGCGGTCGCCGTAGGGGGCGAGCCGTTCACCGGAGAGCCGCAGGGCTTCCTTGTCGCGGTCCAGGGCGATCAGCCGGGCGGTGGGGAAGGCCGCCAGCAGGGCCTCGCTGTGGCCGCCGAGGCCGAGGGTGCAGTCGACGACCACGGGCTCGGGGTGGGCCGGGTCCTGGAGAGCCGGGGCCAACAGGTCCAGACACCTCTGGAGCATCACCGGGACGTGTCGGGTCTGGCTCAATGCGCCCTCTCAGGCTCTGTCCCGCGCGGCCGGTACGTACGTCCTGGTCCCCGCCCGCTCCGAAGGGGAGGTCCGCCGGCGCCGGGGAAGGGGCGTCGGCCGACCGGGAGCGGGAGAGGGCCGGGCCGCACGTACGCCGCACATCACGGGGGAAAAACGGAAATATGCAGGAGGTGCAGGGTGTGCGGAGTGGGGTTCTACGGGGGTTGTGCGGGTCTTCGTACGGGGTTCAGAGGTGGTGACTTCGCGTTACTTTAGTCCACCCTGCCATTCGATCGATTCGCGATCAACGAACCGGGCAGCGAGTCGCGCCACCCGTCCGGAAGCGGCGACACCACCCGAACGGGCGCGTTTCCTGGTGCTTGTGGGTTAGCTCACAACAAGGTGCGTTGACGTTCTTTGTCCGCTCTCACAGCCCACCCCGGCCAGGTGGGAAGGCTAACGTCGTAGCCATGTCGACTTCCGCTCACTCCCCCGCCGAATCCGTGACGTCCACCGCCGCGGCGCTCCGCGTGGGGGGCCAGGTCACCGACCAGCTGGTCGAGGCGAACTCCCGGTACGCCAAGGGCTTCCGTGACCCCGGCATGGACGCCAAGCCGGTCCTCCAGGTCGCCATCGTCGCCTGCATGGACGCCCGTCTCGACCTCCACGCCGCGCTGGGTCTCGAACTCGGCGACTGCCACACCATCCGCAACGCGGGCGGCGTCGTCACCGACGACGTCATCCGCTCGCTCACCATCAGCCAGCGGGCGCTCGGCACCCGCAGCATCGTCCTCATCCACCACACCGGCTGCGGCCTGGAGTCCATCACCGAGGAGTTCCGGCAGGACCTGGAGCGCGAGGTCGGCCAGCGGCCGGTCTGGGCGGTCGAGGCCTACACGGACGCCGACCAGGACGTACGTCAGTCGATGCAGCGGGTGCGGACCTCCCCGTTCCTCCTGCACAACGACGACATCCGCGGCTTCGTCTTCGACGTGACGACCGGTCTGCTCCGCGAGATCCAGCCCACGCCCTGACCTTCCGCGCCCTCCGTCCGCCCCGCCCCGTCCGGCGCCCGCCCCGCCCGTTCCGCAGCTCACCGTGTGCGAAACGTGACAGAAACCGACATATCGCACCCACTTATCCACAGGCGAGTGACACGAAGCGGTAACGGCAACAAGAATGCGGGTGTGACCTCTTCCGGGCCTTCCGGAGGAGTGTCCGAATTTCGGGGTGGGCCGGGCGGGCTGTGCGCGCGTCGGCCCATGCGTAAAAGGGCCGAGGAGGGCCGGGTGACGACCTATGACGACCGATCGAGCCTCACAGATCTGACCACCACAGCGGAGCGGGTGCGCAGGTCGGTGGAGGGTGTGATCGAGGGCAAGCCCGAGGTCGTACGGCTTTCGCTGACCGTGCTGCTCGCCGAGGGACACCTCCTCATCGAGGATGTTCCCGGCGTCGGCAAGACCATGCTGGCCAAGGCCCTGGCACGGTCCATCGACTGCTCGGTGCGCCGCATCCAGTTCACGCCGGACCTGCTGCCGTCCGACATCACCGGGGTGTCGATCTTCGACCAGCAGCGCCGCGACTTCGAGTTCAAGCCCGGCGCGATCTTCGCCCAGATCGTGATCGGCGACGAGATCAACCGCGCCTCGCCGAAGACCCAGTCGGCGCTGCTGGAGTCGATGGAGGAGCGTCAGGTCACCATCGACGGGCAGACGTACGAGCTGCCCGACCCCTTCATGGTGGTGGCCACCCAGAACCCGGTGGAGATGGAGGGCACCTACCCGCTGCCCGAGGCCCAGCGCGACCGCTTCATGGCCCGGGTCTCCATCGGCTACCCCAGCCCGGAGGCCGAGCTCCAGATGCTCGACGTGCACGGGGGCCTCTCCCCGCTGGACGACCTCCAGCCGGTGGCGCACGCCCACGACATCGTGAAGCTGATCGACGCGGTCCGTGCGGTGCACGTCGCCGACGCCGTACGGCGGTATGCGGTGGAGCTCGTCGGGGCCACCCGCGGCCACCCGGATCTCAGACTCGGCGCCTCGCCGCGTGCGACGCTGCACCTGCTGCGCGCCGCGAAGGCCTCGGCGGCCCTCGCGGGCCGGGACTACGCCCTGCCGGACGACGTCCAGGCGCTGGCCGCCCCCGTGCTCGCCCACCGGCTGCTGCCCACCGCGCAGGCCCAGCTGAACCGGCGCACGGCGGAGCAGGTGGTGCAGGAGATCATCCAGCGCACCCCGGTCCCGACCTCGGCCGGCGGCGCCGTACCCCCGGCGCAGGGCGGTCCGCTGTACGGGCAGCAGCCCGGCGCCCGGCGGCTGTGATGACGGCCGGCGAGCCCGGCGCCGTGCAGGACGGCTCCAGCAAGGGCGGCCTGCGCGCGTCCCTGGGCGGCCTCACCACCCGGGGGCGCTCGTTCCTCGCCGCCGGGGTGGCCGCCGCCGCCTGCGCCTACGTCCTGGGCCAGGCGGACCTGCTGCGGGTCGGGCTGCTGCTGGCCGTGCTGCCCCTGGTGTGCGTGATCGTGCTCTACCGCACCCGGTACCGGGTGACGGGCACCCGGTGGCTCTCCCCCACCCGGGTGCCCGCGGGCTCGGAGGCCCGGGTGCACCTGCGGATGGACAACGTGTCCCGGCTCCCCACGGGGCTGCTGATGCTCCAGGACCGGGTGCCGTACGTGCTGGGGCCCCGGCCCCGGTTCGTGCTGGACCGGGTGGAGGCGGGCGGCCGGCGCGAGGTGTCCTACCGGGTCCGCTCCGACCTGCGCGGCCGCTATCCGCTGGGCCCGTTGCAGCTGCGGCTCAGCGACCCGTTCGGGATGTGCGAGCTGACCCGTTCCTTCAGCGCGTACGACACCCTCGTCGTCATCCCGCGTACGGTGCCGCTGCCCGCGCTGCGGCTCGCGGGCGAGGCCTCGGGGTACGGCGACGGGCGTCAGCGCTCGCTCGCCCTCGCCGGGGAGGACGACATCATTCCGCGCGGCTACCGCCACGGCGACGACCTGCGGCGCGTCCACTGGCGCTCCACCGCGCGCTACGGCGAGCTGATGGTGCGCCGCGAGGAACAGCCGCAGCGGGCCCGCTGCACGGTGCTGCTGGACACCCGGCAGATCGCCTTCGCGGGCGCCGGGCCGGACTCGGCGTTCGAGTGGGCGGTCTCGGGGGCCGCCTCCGCGCTGGTGCACATGCTGGAGCGCGGCTTCGCCGTACGGCTGCTGACGGACGACGGGAGCGCGGTGCCCGGCGAGGGTTCCGACGGCTTCGCGGGCTCGACCCAGGAGTCCGCGGACTCGGCGGGCCTGATGCTCGACACCCTGGCGGTCGTCGGCCACTCCGACGGCGGCGGGCTCTCGCGCGCCCACGACGTGCTGCGCGGCGGCAACGAGGGACTGCTGATCGCCTTCTTCGGCGATCTCGACGAGGAACAGACCTCGGTCGCGGCCCGGATGCGGCAGCGGACCGGCGCGGCGGTCGCCTTCGTCCTGGACAGCGCCCACTGGACGGGCGGCAGCGACATCCTGGCAGGCCCCGCAGCCCCGGCCGAGGAGCGGCTGCGGCAGCTGCGCGAGGCAGGCTGGGTCGTGGTCCCGGTACCGCCCGGGGCCGATCTGCCCGCGCTGTGGCAGCTCGCGGGACAGATGCGCACCGACACACAGCCCGCCGGGAGCGGCGGTTCGACAGGTTTCCCGGGGGGATGGTCATGAGCGGGCGGGCCCGGCTGGCGCTCTGCGCCTTCGCGGCGACACTCCTGGCGTCGGGGGCGCTGCTCCCGCTGGTGGAGGGGGCGGGCTGGGTCGTACAGGCGGCGCTGCTGCTCGGGGTCCAGAGCGGGGTGGGCGCGCTCGCGCGCCGGGTTCCGCTGGCCCGGTCGCTGACCGTCGCCGCCCAGGCGCTGGTGACCCTGCTGCTGCTGACCGTGGTGTTCGCCCGGGACCAGGCCCTCTTCGGGGTGCTGCCGGGTCCGGATGCCTTCGTACGGCTCGGCGAGCTGCTGGTGGCGGGCGGCGAGGACGTCGGTACGTACGCCATCCCGGCCCCGATGACGGACGGCATCCGGCTGATGGTGGTCGGCGGGGTGGTGCTGATCGGGCTGGCGGTGGACGCCCTCGCGGTGACCTTCCGCAGCGCGGCCCCGGCCGGGCTGCCGCTGCTCGCGCTCTACTCGGTGGCCGCCGGGCTCGGCGACGGCGGGACGGGCTGGCTCTGGTTCCTGCTCGCCGCCTCCGGCTATCTGCTGCTTCTGCTGGCCGAGGGCCGCGACCGGCTCTCCCAGTGGGGGCGCGTCTTCAGCGGCGCGGGACGGACCTCCGGGGGGCTGGCGGACGGGCTGTCCGGCCGCGGCGGCGCGGCCGCACCGGTCCGCACCGGGCGGCGCATCGGCGTACTGGCCCTGGGCATCGCCCTGGTCATCCCGCTGGCTCTCCCCGCCCTGGACAGCGGTCTGCTGGCCGGACAGGGCCGGGGGAGCGGCAAGGGCAGCGGTGGCGGCACCATCTCCGCGGTGAACCCGCTGGTGTCGCTGAAGGACAACCTCAACCAGCCGGACAACCGGGAGGTGATGACCTATCGCACCAACGCCCAGGACCCGCGGGAGCTCTATCTGCGGATTCTCTCCCTGGACGCGTTCAACGGCAGCGAGTGGCGCTCCTCCACCCGCCGTCTGACCGATGTGCCCAACCGCCTCCCGGCCCCCGTCGGGCTGAGCGGGGACGTCGCCACCACGGAGATCCGGACGAACATCTCCGCATCGCCCTCGTACCAGCAGAACTATCTGCCGCTCCCCTACCCGGCGAGCGAGGTGTCCATCGACGGCCGCTGGCGGTACGAGCCGGAGGGCCGCACGCTCATCGGCGACAACGGGCAGAACACCGGCGGAGCGCAGTACGAGGTCAGCAGCCTGGTCGTCGAGCCGACGGCGGCGCAGCTGGCGGCGGCCGGTCCACCGCCGCAGAAGCTGCTGGAGGAGTACACCCAGGTCCCCGATTCGCTGCCGGACGTGGTCGCCGAGACCGCCGAGCAGGTCACCGAGGGCTCGGCCAACGCCTACGAGCGGGCCGTGAAGCTCCAGGACTGGTTCACCTCGGAGGGCGGCTTCACGTACAACACGTCGGTCAGTTCGGGGACCGGGTCGACGGCCATAGCGCGGTTCCTCCGTGACAAGGAGGGGTTCTGCGTCCACTTCTCCTTCACGATGGCCGCGATGGCCCGGACGATGGACATACCGGCCCGGGTCGCGGTGGGCTTCACCCCGGGCACCCTCCAGGCGGACGGCTCGACCTCGGTCGGGCTGCGGGACGCGCACGCCTGGCCCGAGCTGTACTTCGAAGGTGTCGGGTGGACCCGGTTCGAGCCCACCCCGAGCCGGGGCAACACTCCGGCGTACACCCTGCCGGAGACCCCGACGGGCGATGCGAGCGATCCGGCGGAGCCCTCGGCCGAGGCCTCCGCCGCCCCGTCCCAGGAGCCTTCCGCCCCGGAAAGCTGCTCGCCGCTGATGCGCCAAGAGGGTGAGTGCGGCCCCTCCGCCGCTCCCGGTCCGATGTCCGGGAGCGGGGGCGGCACTCCGGCCGGCACCGTGCTGCTGGTGGTTGTCGGGGCCCTGCTGGTCCTGCTGCTGCCCCTGGCTCCGCTGCTCTTGCGGACCCGGGCGCGAAACCGGCGGCTGGGTTCCGGGGGCCGTACGCCCGCGGACGCGGCGGCCAGGGTCCTGGCCGCCTGGCAGGAGATCACCGACAGCGCCTGGGACTACGGCATCGCGCCGGACGAGTCGCTGACGCCCCGGAAGGCCGCGGCCAGGATCGTACGGCTGGGGAAGCTGGACATCATGGCGGCCGAGGCCGTGCACCGGATCGCGGGCGCGGTGGAGCAGGTGCTGTACGCCCCCGAGCCGCGTCCCGCCTCCGGTCTGACCGAGGACGCGCTGACGGTACGGGCGGGGCTGGAGGCCTCGGCGGGCCGGGGCGCACGGCTGCGGGCGAAGCTGGCACCCCGCTCGGCCGTCCGGGTGGCCTGGGCGGTCTCGGACCGGTGGGCGACGCTCGTCCAGCGGTGGACGGCCCGTCCGGGGCGCGGTCGCTGGACGGCCCGGCTGCGCCGCCAGCACGGCTGAGTAGAGTACGGAGGGGGCCTGGGCCCGGACCGCATGGGTCCGGGCCCAGGCCCCCCTCCGTAACTCCGTAACGCAGCCCTCATGGGGCGACAGCTGTGCCGGGCAGGGAACAGGGAACGGCTGAGGGGCGGGCGCCGAAAATCGGGCCCCCCCCCCCCAAAAGGGTGGTTCGTGATGGCCGGCAACGGCGTCCCCCCCCAGAGGGCGGGGCCCCGGCCCGTGTATTAGGGAATGGGCCAGTTGGTGGGCGCGGGGCG